>JADLFD010000597.1 GCA_020845805.1 Verrucomicrobiales bacterium
CTTTTGGAAATAGCCGAAAGTGGCGGCGGGTTGGGACCAGCCGTAAAAGCGCAGAATCGGCTGTTCGAGCTCCCGGGTGGAGAGGAGGAGGGCCTCGTCGACCGCCATATTCCAAGAGGGTGACGCGAGGTTTTCGCGAAGCACCAGCAGGGGGAGGCGGGCGGGCGGGGCGGAGGAGGCGGCCGAGGACCGCAGGGATTCCGCGTCGCAGGTTGCCTGGGGAGACTGGGTCATCGGGTAGGAAGCCGGGTGAAGGAGGGGATGCCTAGGCGGCAGGGTGAGTGGGGCGGCGTCCCGCGGAAGGGTGGGAAGGACAAAGTTCGCCCAGTTCGCAGCCATCGCACTGGGGCGACCGCGCCGAGCAACGGCGGCGGCCGTGCCAGATCAGTTGGTGGCTGAACAGGCACCAGTCCGCCTGGGGCACGAGCCGCATCAAGTCAGCCTCGATTTTCACGGGGTCCGAGTGAGTGGTGAGGCCGAGGCGTTGGGAGAGGCGAGCGACGTGGGTATCGACGACCACGCCGGCGTTGGTGCCGAAGGCATTGCCGAGGACCACGTTGGCTGTTTTGCGGCCCACGCCGTCGAGGGCCACCAACGCCTCCAGCGTGCGTGGCACTTGGCCTTGGTGCTGCTCCGCGAGGCGTCGACAGGTGGATTGGATGTGCCGCGCCTTATTGCGGAAGAGTCCGAGACTGCGGAGGTCGGATTCGAGTTGTTCCAGGGGAGCTTCGGCGAAGGCGGCGGCGGAGCGGTGTTTGGCGAACAGCGGGCGCGTGACGAGGTTGACCTGACGGTCGGAGCATTGAGCGGAGAGGATGGTGGCGATGAGCAGTTCGAGGGGGTTGGAGAACTCGAGTTCGCAGTGGGCATCGGGGTAGGTGCGGGACAGGGCCTGGGCCACCAGCGTGGTGCGGGCGCGGCGACGGGCGAAGGATTCGCGGGCCATGCGGTGCGATACGATACGATACCGGCGGCAGTGGAGTGAGCGCGGGGCGCTGCTCAGAGGAGGTCGTGAGGGGAACTGCGGCGGGGGGCGGGGACGGAATCGTTGTCGGGGCGCTCCCCCAATTCGTCCTCTGGATATTCGAACACGCGGCCTTCAAAGTTCCGGATGACCACGCGGTCGCGGTTATGGCTGAGGACGTATTCCGGGTTGACGGGGACCTTTCCCCCGCCGCCGGGGGCATCGATGACGAACTGGGGTACAGCGTAGCCGGTGGTGTGGCCGCGGAGTTGTTGGATGAGTTCCACGCCGCGACGGACGCTGGCGCGCAGGTGGGCCGAGCCGGCGATGAGGTCGCACTGATAGATGTAGTAGGGCCGGACGCGGCACATGAGGAGCTTCTGGACGTGCGCCTTCATGACCACGGGGTCGTCATTGACATCCCGCAGGAGGACGGACTGGTTGCCGAGGGGGATGCCGGCATCGGCGAGGCGGCCGAGGGCGGCGCGGACTTCGGTGGTCAGTTCGCGCGGGTGATTGGAGTGGATGCTGACGAACAGCGGGTGGAACTGGCGCAGCATGGCGCAGAGTTCCGGCGTGATGCGCTGGGGGAGGAAAACCGGGATGCGTGTGCCGAGGCGGAGGAACTCGACGTGGGGGATCGCCCGCAGGCGGGAGAGGAGGTACTCGAGTTTCTCGTCGGAGAGCAGGAGGGGGTCACCGCCACTGAGCAGGACGTCGCGAATCTCGGGGTGGGCGGCGATGTAGGCGATTTGGCGATCGAAATCCGGGTGGAAATCGTAGCCAGCGGCGTTGCTGACCAGACGGGAGCGCGTGCAGTACCGGCAGTAGGCGGCGCAGCGATCGGTGACCAGGAACAGGACGCGGTCAGGGTAGCGATGGACCAGACCGGGGACGGGAGAGTGGCTGTCTTCGCCGCAAGGGTCCTCCATTTCCCAGGGGGATCGCTGGGTTTCTTCGAGGCGCGGGATGACCTGGCGGCGGATGGGGCAGTGTTCGTCGTGGGGATCGATGAGGTTGAAAAAATAGGGCGTCACGGCCATGGCTAGCTTGGAGCGGGCCAGGATGGCGCCGGCGCGTTCAGCGGCGGTGAGTTCGGGAAGCAACTTCTCGAGTTGCTCCACCGTGGTGACGCGGTTCTTGAGCTGCCACCGCCAGTCATTCCAGTCGGAATCGGCGATTGCCTGCCACGGTCCCCGGCCGGCATCCCGGAACGCCTTGAGTTGGGCGAGGCGGGGGTTGAGCGCGCCATCCGCAGGAGGAGCCTCAGTCTCCTCCCGAAGAGCATCAGCTGACATTGCGGGCGGACTATTCTAGCGGGTTGGTTGGGTGTCAAGGGAGCCGCCGGAAATGGGATCGGCGGGGGAGGCGTCCTGGATGACGCGCTGGCCGAGGGCGAGGCGCTCTTCCTGGAGGGAGCGGAAGCGCGCCACGGTATCGCGCGCGAGGAGCTTCACACTGGGCATGGGCTGAGAGCGGGAGGTGGGGGAGAATCCGGCCCGGGCGCGGGTGTCGAGGTACTGCTCGAGGAGGTCCAAGTAGCGATGGACCAGGGGACTGACCTCGGCGGGTGCGTTGAGGCGGATGAAGTTGAGTTGGCGCAGGACCTCGCGCAGCACGGGCACCTGGCGGGCGTAGTCCCAATCGGCGATCACGGCCTCGACGCGGAGGCGGCCGGCCTGGTTTCCGACGCCGGGGAGGATGCCGACCGGTTGCAGGGCTTCGTCGAGTTTCCGGAGTGCGAAGGGGGCGGGCCAGGCCTGAGCCGGCGTGCGGCCGGTGAAATTGGCGATGGTCAGCGCCCACCATTTCTCGACATCGAGCAGGCTGCGGAATCCGGGTTGGAAGGATTCGACCAGGCCGGTCTGCCAGTTCCAGTGGTCCTGCAGGTGAAGGATCCAACGCTTCAGGTGGGCCCCGCCGTCGGGCAGTCGCATCAACTCGTGGACCAGGAGGTGCGAGCAGGCTGAGTACCGCTCCCAGTCGGGGTGCGACATGCGGGAGAGGTCGGGTTGGCTGAGTTGGTGGAATTCGAGGGCACCGCGTCGCGCGAGGAGGTCCCGGAGTGACGCGAGGCGTTCGGCGACGCGCAGATCGGCGACCAGGCGGGTTTCGGGCTGGAGGATGATTCCCTCGGGGACGTTGGCGAGAATGGTCTGGGTGAGACCTTCGACGAGCCAGAGCGGGATTTCAGCGACGCGCGCGTTACTGCGGCGGCTGGCCAGTTCCAGGAGGACGGCGTGGGTGATCGTGCGCACGAGCAGTTCCTGCTCGAGGGTGCGCGGCAGCGGGACGCGAAGGTGCCAACCTTGCTCGAAAGGGGTGGCCTGGACGGTGGGGGGGGTGTTGGTGGGAAAGTGGGGGTCGATCTGCACCAGGATGCGACCGGCGCGGCCGCCGTCGGCGGCGCGCCACTGGTCGGTGAGTTCGAGGATGCGCAGGATCTCGTCCTTCACCCGTTCGCACGAGACAGCGAGCGTTTGGGGTGTGAGTTCCCGCCGGGTCACCCCCACGGCGCGGCTCTCCATGGGGCGCGCGCGGCCGGGTTTGGGTCCGGCCACGACAAACTGACCGGATTGACTAAACGTGGTGAGGGTATCCGGGCCGGGATCGGGCAGGGAGGGGAGGGGGCCTGGGTTGGCGGCCTGCGCCGGGGACAGGAGGTGGGGGGCCACGGTGGCCGCCAGCGTCACCAGCCCCAGGGCGAACCGGGCCCATGGTGCGCGGGGCAGCGCAGGGCGTGAAGTTCGACCGGGGTCAGCCACGGCGGTTTGGCTAGGAGCCGGAGGAAGGTTTGGTTTTGCTGGAGCCGGAGGGTTTGGAGGGCGGTTTGGAGGCGCTCTCCGTCTTGGGTGCCGCCGGGGTCGAGCCGGAACTGGAGTTGGAGGGGGCGCTGGGGGCGGGGGTGGAGCTCGGCTTGGCGTCGGAATCTTTTTTGGCGGCGGCCTTGTATCCTTCGCTGCGGTAGTCGGTGATATAGAAGCCCGAGCCTTTAAAGATGAGGCCGGCCCCGGTTCCGAGCTGACGTGTGATTTTGCCGCGGCCCCAGCGGGACTTGGGGCAGTGTTCCTTGGGGCAGGTGGTCAGGGCGTTGTCCTTCATGGACTGGAACACCTCGAAGTGATGTCCGCACTTGTCGCACTCGTACTGGTACGTCGGCATGAGGGGGTCAGGATACGGGCGGGGACTGGATCCGCGTCAAGGGGGGCATGGGCGAAGGGTGTGGGTCAGCCGGGGGATGCGGCGGCGAGGGCGCGCTGGAGGGCGACGCCGAGGGTCCCTGCGGTGAAGGGTTTCTGCACGAATCCGCAGGGCCAGAACTCGGCGAAGCGTTCCGAGGCGGTTTCCTCCGAGAAGCCGCTCATGAGCACCACCGGAAGGTCCGGCTGAAGCTGGCGGATGGCGCGGAGGGTTTCGACGCTGTTGAGGCCTTCCATGGTGGCGTCGAGGAGCACCGCATGGATGGGGCGATCGGCGGCCTTCAGGCGGCGGAGGGATTCGGTCCCGGAATCGACCTCGAGGGTATTGAAGCCCAGGGATCGGAGGAAGCGCGCGGCCACATCGCGGACGGGCTGTTCGCTCTCCACGACCAGGACCGTGACGATGGCAGGGAGGCTGGGGTGAGCGGGGGCCGTTTCCTTGGCGGGTGCCGTGAGCAATTCGGCGGGTGCGAAGGGGAGGAGGATGCGAAAGGCGGAGCCCTGGCCCGGGGTACTGCGGACCTGAAGGCCGCCGCGATGCGCGCGCACGATGCCGAGGACAGCGGCCAGGCCCAGGCCGCGCCCGGTGAATTTGGTGGTGAAGAACGGATCGAAGATGCGGGCGAGGATGTCGGGGGTCATGCCGCAGCCGGTGTCGGCCACCTCGAGGTAGGCGTAGCTGCCGGGGGGCGAGGGGATCACGGCATGCGTGCCCGGGTCCGGCAGTTCGGTGAGGGTGGCGGTGCCGGTGGAGACGGTGATGAGGCCGCCTTCGGAGCCGAGGGCTTCGGAGGCGTTGCTGATGAGGTTCAGGAGGACCTGCTGGATCTGCGAGGCGTCGGCGAGGACTGGGGGGAGGGCTTCTGAGAGGTTGAGTTCGAGTCGCGTGGAGCGGGTGAAGAAGAGGCGGGTGAGTTTGAGGGTATCCGCCGCGACTCCGGCGAGGCTGAGGGCGGTGAAGACGGAGCGGCTTTTCCCGGCGTAGGTGAGCATCTGTTTGCAGAGCCCTGCGGCGCGATGGCCGGCGGTTTCGACTTGGCGCACGTAGGTGTGGGCCGGGGAGTCGGCGGGGATTTCTTCGGCGATCAGGGCGTTGTAGCCGAGGATGCCGATGAGGAGGTTGTTGAATTCGTGAGCGATACCCCCGGCGAGGGCGCCCAGGCTTTCGAGGCGGTGGCTTTCCTGGAGGCGTCGTTCGGTGGCGGCGCGTTCCGCCTCGGTACGCGCGGCGCTGGAGGGTTCGCGGAGGAGAACGGCGACGCCATTGACGCGGCCCGCCTCGTCGCGGGTGGGGGAGGCGGTGTAGTGGACGGCGACGCGGCGGTTGTCGCGCGTCACGAGGACCAGGTCGGCATCGAGTTTGATGACCAGTCCGGAGTCCATGGCGGCGCGGACGGGGTCTTCGGGGTGCGCATCGGACTCGCGCTGGAGGCGGAGGATTTCGGCGTGGGGGCGATCGGCGGCTTCACTGCGGATCCAGCCGGTGAGGCGTTCCGCGGCCGGGTTGAGGAAGCGGATACGGCCGTCGAGGTCGACGGAGATGACGGCCTCTCCGAGCGCGAACAGGGTGGAGGTAAGCCATTGTTCGATCTGCCTTTGTTTGACGGCGGCCTGATGGCGATAGAGCGCGGTTTCGAGGGTGGCGCGGAGTCCGTGGTCTTCGTAGGGCTTGACGAGATAGCCGTAGGGGAGGGCTTCCCGGGCGCGTCGGAGGGTGGCGGGATCGGAGTGGGCCGTGAGGAAGACGACGGGGATGAAGAACGCCTCGTGGATTTTGCGGGCTGCGGAAATGCCGTCCTCGACACCGCGGAGGTTGATGTCCATGAGGACCAGGTCAGGTCTTAGTCGGTCGGCCTTGGCGATGGCGGCCTCGGCGTTGTCCGCGGTGCCGCACGGTTTGAAACCAAGCGATTCGAGGCTCTGGGCGAGGTCGAGAGCGACGATGCTTTCGTCTTCGACGATGAGGATGGTGGGCGCGGTCATGGCGTGGGGAGATCGGGGGTGGGAAAGCGGAAGGTCAGTGCGACGGTCAGCCCGGCGTGGCCTTGAATGTGAAGGGTGCCGCGGAGTTGGTCGACGAGGGTGCGTACGATGCGCAGGCCGAGGGATTCGGCGCAGTTCCAATCGAAGGCGGGGTCGAGACCGACGCCGTCGTCTTGGATGACCAACCGGAGGCCGGCGGGTTGAGTGCGTTCGAGATGAACGGCGAGGGTGCCGGTTCGGCCGTTGGGAAATCCGTATTTGAGGGAGTTGGAGATCAGTTCATTGGCGATGAGGCCGAGGGGGACGGCGACATCGAGTTCCAGCGGGATGGAAGCGACGTCGAGCGTGAGGGTGACGCCGGAGGGTGGGGGGCGGTACAGGTTGAGGAGCATGCGCGCCAGGTCGGCGAGATGTCCGCCGAAATCGATACGCGACAGGTCAGCGGAGCGGTACAGGCGCTCGTGGATGAGGGCCATGGTGCGGACCCGTTGTTTCGCGGCCATGAAGACGGCGCGGAGTTCGGGATCGGAGACCCGGGCCGCCTGGAGGCGCAGGATGCTGATGATGACCTGGAGGTTGTTTTTGACGCGGTGATGGATCTCCTTGAGGAGGGTCTCCTTTTCGCTGAGCGAGCGGTGGGTGGCTTCCACGGCCCGTTTGTGTTCGGTGATATCGCGGAAGACGACGACCGCGGCCTGGATGCCCTGGCCGGGGGAGCGGATGGGGCGGGCGGTGGCGCTGAGGATGAGGGGTTCAGCGCGGTGGGCGTCGCGGAGGTAGAGTTCCTCCTGGTCGATGGATTCGCCGCGCAACGCGCGCGCCAGGGGGAGTTCCTCGCGGGGAATGGTGGTGACTCCGTCGGGTCGGTAGATGCCGCGGGTGAGGGTGGCGGAGGCGGTATCAAAGTCGGCGTCCTCGCCGGCCAGCAACCGTTCCGCGGCGGGGTTGAAATGCGTGAATCGCTCCTGGGCATCGGCGACGACGAGTCCATCCCCCATGCTGTGGAAGACGGCCTCCAGCAACCGGGCCTGGTCGCGGTAGGCGCCCTCCGAGCGGGCGAGTTGGTCGGTGCGTTCCTGGACGAGGTCCTCGAGGTGTTCGTTGAGTTCGCGCAGGGTGGCTTCCTGCTCCTTGAGCGGCGTGATGTCGGTCATGGAACCGGCCATGCGGACGGGGGCGCCGTCCTTGTCCCACACCGCCTGGCCGCGGTAGCGGAACCAGCGGAAGACGCCGTTTTTGGAACGGAGGCGCAGTTCGACATCGAAGGGGGTGTGGTGGCGGAGGTGGGCGCGGATGGCCTCGAGGACGCGGTCGTGATCGTCCGGATGCAGGTGATGGTGCCAGGTGGAGATGCGGGGGAGGAGTTCGGCGTGGGAGTAGCCGAGGAGCCGGCACCAGCGCTCGGAGAAGAAGTCTTCGCCGGTGGCGATGTTCCATTCCCAGATGCCGTCGTTGCCTCCTTCGGCGGCGAGTGCGAAGCGTTCCTCGCTGCGGCGGAGGGCTTCCTCAGTGGACTTGCGGCGCGTGATATCGGAGAGCGTGACGAGCAGTCGCATGGGGGTGGTGTCCTCGATGCGACGGGCGACCAGCACGTGCCAGCGAAGGCCCGAGGGGGCGTTGGCGCTGAACTCGAGCTCGAATGAACTGCGGGATCCAGCGAGGACCTGCTGCATGCCGGAGACCGGGTCGGGCGCCTCGGGATCGAACTCGAGGCGTGTGTCATCCCAGGCGTCCCAGTAGCTGGCGCCGGTCTCGACATGGGCGGGGCGGGGATGGATGGAGGCGGCGGTTTCGCGCCAGGCTCGGTTGACCACACAGATGACGCCGTCGGGATCCAGGATGGCGACGAGTTCGGAGAGCGTGTCGAAGGCGGCACGGATTTCGGCGTCCGCGATGCCGTGCCCGCGGCTGACATCGGGCGCGAACCCGGATGGGCACGGCGGGTTCATGCCACGGGAAAGGGTGACACGGGGGCAGGCATGTCAGTCTGAAGCAGGTGGTTGAGCAGAACTTCCCTCCCCCTAGTAAGCCGGGGAGCAGGAGGGTCGGCAAGGAGACGTTGGTCGGATGTGGGAGGGACTGTCCCAGGAGGGAGAGGAGATGCTGGGGCGGCGAAGTGGGGCCGAGGGCCAGGCTCGCCGCGGGTTCCAGCCTCCCCGAGGGGGGGGGGCAGGGTCCGTCAACCGCCGATGCAACTCATAGAGCGCTGCGGTTGCTCGAATTCGGCCTCCCCGATGTGATGACGCTCTTCCTTGCCAAGCGTGATTTCGCGAATCCAGCGGAGGATGTCTTCATCGCTTTCCCCTCCGCGGAGCCGGGCGCGGAGGTCGTGCTCGTGGAGGCTGAACAGGCAGGTGCGGATCTGGCCGTCGGCGGTGAGCCGGATGCGGTTGCAGTGGCCGCAGAACGGCTCGCTGACGGGGGCGATGATGCCGATTTCGCCGCGGCCATCGGGGAAGGTCCAGCGGCGGGCCGTCTCCGAAGGGTTGGTGGGAGTGACGGGGGTGAGGGTGTGGTGTTCGCGGAGGCGCTCGAGGATCTCGCGACCCGGGACGACGAGTTCGCGCAACCAGGCGCGACCGGAGTCGAGGGGCATGAACTCGATGAAGCGGAGGGAGAGTCGTCGCTCCCGGGCGAACTCGGCGAGGCGCGGGATTTCCTGATCGTTGAGTCCGCGGATGACGACCGCGTTGACCTTGAGTGGCGCGAAGCCGAGTTGGGCGGCGAGGTCGAGGGAGGTGAGGACGGAGGGCAGTCCGTCGCGCCCGGTCATCTTGCGGAACTGTTCGCGATCGAGGGAGTCGAGGCTGAAGCTGATGCGTTGGAGCCCGGCTTCACGCAGGGGTCGTCCGAGGCGCGGGAAGAGGAATCCGTTGCTGGTGAGGGCGAGGTCCGAGATGCCGGGGATGGGGGCAAGTCGCCGCACCAGGTTGGGGAGATCGTTGCGGAGGAGAGGTTCCCCTCCGGTGAGTCGGAGCTTTTGGATGCCGAGGGTGGCGAAGAGGCGGACGGCGCGTTCGATTTCCTCGAAGGTGAGGAGTTCGTGTCTGGGCTTCCATTCGCGCAGGATGACGGACTCGGAGGGTGGGGACTGTGCGGGACGGAGGGGGGCACGGGTTCGGTAGAAATTCGCGGCCTCCTCGGTTTCGGGGAGGCAGTAGAGGCAGCGGAAATTGCAGCGATCCGTGACACTGACGCGCAGGTCCCGGAGTACACGCCCGTACGAATCCCGGAGCGGGAGGGCGGTGGTCACTTGGGCGTGGCGACGGTGTTGGTGCGGGTGGTGACGTTGACTTCTCCGGTGCGTCTCAACTCGACATCCAGGCCTGGGCTGGAGGCGGCTTGGGCCGTGCGACCGGTGGTGGTGGAGGACGGGGTGACGGAGGATTGGGAGGCGAGGGCTTCGGCGCCCTTGCGGGAGCCGGCGTAGACACCACGACGGATCTGGTCGAGGCGGCGCGCCACGGTCAGCTCTTCCTTGAGTTTGCGGACCTGATCCCGGACGAAGGCGAGGTCGTTGAGCTGTTTCTCCATGGCGATTTTTTCGCCTTGGAGCCGGCGGAGGTCTTCGAGCAGGGCGGTACGGTCGCCGTCGGCGGCGGCGAGTTTCTCTTCCGCGGCCGTGATTTCGGATTCGAGGCCGGTGATGTTGCCTTCGAGTTCGCCAATCTGTTTGGAAAGTTCCGCGTTCCGGCCCTCGAGCGCGGCGATCTGGGAGTCGCGTTTGGCGACTTCGGCGAGGGCGGATTTGGTTTCCGTGCGCGAGCGGGCGAGGTCGGTATTGAGTCGGGCGACGTCGGTATTCAGGCCGGCGAGGTCGACGCGCAGGGTTTCGAGGTCGCGGGCGCGGTCGGTGAGGTTGGTTTCGAGGACTTCGTTGACCTTTTTCTGTTCATCGAGCGTGCGCCGCGCGCTTTCCCATCGATTGGAGTAGTCGACGATGACCAGTTCATTGCTCTGCTGTTGGGCGGCGAGCTGGTGTCGGGTGTCCCGCAGCGCGTAGAGGGCCCAAACCAGCCCTCCCACGACGACAACGAGGATGGCCGCGAACAGTTTCATGGAATTGACTGTGGCCACCGCCTGCCCGTTTGGCAACCCCGTCGCCCGGGGTGCCACATTCCGTGACCCGGGTCGGGGCACGCCAGGGGGGGCTGTCCGGAGTGCCGGGCGGCAGGCCTGTCCTTGGTTCGTTATAGCGGTGGGAAAGGCCTGCGGCTGAAGGACGGATTCAGGTTAGGAACCGGATGGTGAACGGGTATTTGTGCGGTTGGCCGTTGGAGGCGCGAACGGCGCCGATCACCGCGTAGATGACCGCCCCGAGGCCGACCACGAAGGCGCCGAAGAGGAAGAGGATACCGATCAGAATGAACAGGGTCATGCCTCCGATGGCGGCGAGGACGAAGGCATAAATCAGGGCCGAGATCTGAAAATTGAGGGAATCCTTGCCGTGCGCGTCGATGTCGGGGTGCTCGTTGCGCTTGAGCAGCCAGACCACCAGGGGCCCGATGACGGTACCGAGGTAAGGCAGGAGCAGTCCGGCGAGCGCGGAAAGGTGGCAGAGCATGCACCACATGCGGACGTCCTTCTCCAGCATGGTTGTGGCGGCGGGTGGGGAGTAAGGCGCGGCGCGCGGCGGTTCGGGGTCGGGCGACGGGCCGGGTGAGGGTTCGGTTTCCATGTGGCGTCACGATCCACCCGCCCAGGCGGGTTTTTGTTTCAGGTGATAAAGGGTCTCGCCCGCGCGGGGGACGTGCAGGACACCCTCGTGTTCGCGGTTCATGAATGTCTCGGGCCGGATGGTTGCGGGGTCGCGGTAACCGAGGTTGATGCGTCGGCACACGTCAGCGGGGATGCCGGTGGCGAGGGTGACGCGGGCGCGGGGGGTTTCGATGCCGTTCTGGTACGTGCCCATGCCGTAGACGTGGCAGCTATGGGCAAGGACGCCCCAGGGGTACTTCTGGAATCGGTCCCACTGGGCCAGGAAGTAGTCACGGCAATGGTAACCGATCTCGAGCAGGGTGCGACCGTGGGTGACGCACACTTCGCGGATGTGCGGAGCGTAGATGATCAGCTCGCCGCCGTCGGCGAGGACCGGTTCCAGTTTGTACATGCATTTCCCACCGGTCCAGAGCTCGTCGTACATGGCGGGCGCACACGAGAGGATCGTATGGTAGGCGCGGTCCTGGTAGGTGATATGGATGCCCTTGGACTGTTCGCTGGCCGCGGTCCAGGCGGCCTCGGGCGTTCCGGCGTGCAGGCCGGCCAGGGATTTGTCCGGGCGCACCACCATCGAGAAGCAGGTCTTGGGGCGGTCGACCATGGCCCCGGCGCGATCCACGACCCGGCGGACGGGGGTCCATTGGTTGCCGATGATCATGGGGTTGGTGACCACCGCCCCGAGCCAGTGGAAGAAATTGAGGATCTCGGGTCCGGAGACGCCGGGGAACAGGTACTTGTTGCCCCCGGAAAAGCCGACCACCTCGTGTGGGAAGACCGGTCCGACGATGATCAGGTGATCGTAGTCGTAGAGATGGCGGTTGACGCGTACGGGCACGTCCATGGCGAACCGGCCGCCGGTGAGGTCGGAGATCTCGGCGGAGGTGAGGGATCCGATGAGCTTCAGCGCTTCGGGGTTTTCCCATTCGTGATTGAGAAAACGGACGGCTTGGAACGTGGAGGCGCGTTCCGACTCGGAGATTTCGAGGCGTTGGCAGATGGAGGATTCGCTCAGGGGTTGATGCGTCCCGAGGGCGATCATCACATCGAGGGCCTTGGTCTGGGCGCCGAGGTGCTCATGCAGGGCCCGGAAGAGAAGGCCCACGGGGGCGGTGCGAGTATGGTCCGGGACGATGAGGAGCACACGGCGTCCACGGAACTCCGCCTCGGGGCAAACCGCGGAGACGGCGAGGTGGACGTCGTCGGGGCCGAGTTGCCGGTCGGCTGGGGCTTGGCGGGTGAAGAAGGGGGCGACGGGCATGGTGGAGAGTGAGGAGGCCAGTGGGGGTGAAGGGGGCTCAGGCGGGCCTCACGGTTTCAGCGAGGGTGACGGCCTGGCGCAGTGCGGCGACGGTGCGGGCGCAGGCCTCGTCATTCTCGAGCGCATTGAGAGGCTGGTTGAAGGGTTCCGCGCGCACGGGGCCATCGTAGTTCATGCGGAGGAGCGCTTGGAGGAAGGTGGCGACGGGGATGACGCCGGTGGCGGTGGGGAGTTCGCGACGGTTATCCTGCTGCTCGTCGAGAGGCACGCCGTTCGGTGCGTCGTTCAGATCCACGGCGACCACGTCGCTGTTCTTCAGCTGGGCCAGGGCTTGGGCGGTGTCTCCGGCGGTCCACCAGTGCCAGGAGTCGAGGATCAGGCCGGTGTTGCGGACCTGGATGGCGGAGATGAGTTCGAGGGCCTGGGGGAGGTTGTGAACGAACGCGTACTTGAAGCGGGTTCTCAGGCTGGGAGTGCCGACGTATTCGAGTCCGAAGCGCAGGCCGTGGTCCTGCAGGATGGTGGCGACGGCCCGCAGTCGGCGGGCGTGCTGGTCCAGGTTGGGGCGCGTCTCAAGGTCATTGGAACCCGGCATCAGCCAGGTGCCGACGCGTTGGGCGCCCACCTTTTGGAGGGCGCGCGCCGCGGAGGGCAGGCGTTTGAGTTCCGTTTGGAACGTGTCTTCGTCCTTACGGAACTCGACGGGGAGGCCGGCGGATCCCCAGCGGAGCGCGCTGCCGCGGAGGGCGTCACGAACGGAGGCGAGGCCGGCATCGTCGAGTTTTTCCAGGGCCCACGCGTCGGGTTGCACGGATTCGAACCCGTGAGCGTGGGCGAGTTGGATGAGTTGGAGTGGGGTGCCGGAGACGCCGATGGCGCCGGGGGTGAGATCGAGGCTGAACCGTCGCGGCGGCAGGCCGCCGTGGGGACCCGTGGTGGAGCAGCCCGCGGCGAGAGCGGTGGTGGCCAGCGTGGCGTTCATCAGGAAGGAGCGTCGGTCGAGGTCAGGCATGGTGGCGCGGTGTGCGTGGAGGGATAGTCACCAGAAGTGGCAGACGGTCAATTTCGGGATGGAGGTGAGGCGCGCGAAGCTGGGGGACGAAGTGGGGCGAATGACGGCAGGGATGGGGCCGGGGGATTGCGCCGGGGCGTGAGGACAAGCAGGGTTGCCCGCGATGCGCGGTGTTCCATTCGTCGTCGCTGTTTGTTCGATCATGACTCTCTCTGCTGCCACGCGACCGGTGCCCCTGGATGATGGGTTTCTGAGAGATTACGCGGCGACGCGCGGATATCGCCTGGGCGTGCCCTCGGGGGTCCAGATCACGCCGCAGGGCGAGGCGGTGTTGTTTCTCCGCGCGGGGGCGCGGACGGCCAGGCAGGGTTTGTACCAGTTCGAGGTGGCGACCGGGCAGACGCACGAGTTGATCACGCCGGAAACGTTGCTCAAGGCCGGGGGGGAGGAGGTGCTTTCTGACGTGGAGAAGGCGCGGCGTGAGCGGATGCGGGTCAGTGTGGGGGGATTCACTTCGTTCCAGCTGTCGCCCGATGGGCGACGCATTCTGACGCCCCTGGGGGGGCGGCTGTTCCTGATCGACCGCGACACGCGCGCCGCCGACGAACTGGAACTGAAGGGAGATGCCTTTGATCCGAAACTCTCGCCGGACGGGCGCGGGGTGGGATTTGTGCGGGACCACGAGGTTTGGGTTTACGATCTCGAACGCAAACGCGAACGAGCGGTGACGCGGGGCGCCACCGAATTCATCTCCCATGGGGAAGCGGAGTTTGTCGCGGCGGAGGAGATGTATCGGTACACGGGTTGGTGGTGGTCTCCGGACAGTCGTTTCATCGCCTACCAGGAGAGCGACGCCGAAGGGGTTGAGGTCTGGCATGTGGCAGACCCGGCGCGTCCGGATCAGCCGCCGCGCTCGCAGTTTTACCCTCGGCCGGGCCGCGCGAATGTGCGCGTCCGCTTGGGCGTGGTGCCGGTAGCGGGGGGAAAGTCTGTCTGGATGGATTGGGATCGGGAGGCCTTTCCGTACCTGGCGCGGGTGGACTGGCATGCGCGCGGGGGACTGACGTTGGTGGTGCAGAGTCGGGACCAGAAGATCCTGCGGCTGTTGCAGGCGGATCCCCGGAACGGCGCCACGCGCGTGCTGGTGGAGGAGCGGGATGCGCACTGGGTGAACCTGGACCCGCAGATGCCGGTGTGGTTTGAGGATGGGTCGAGATTCCTTTGGACCAGTGAGCGGGAGGGGGCCTGGCAGTTGGAGGTGCGCGAGGCCGCGGGGGCGGGTTGGTCTGTGGTGGTTCCACCGGCCCAGGGGTACCAGGGTTATCTCGGCCTCGATGAGGCGAGGGACCAGGTTTGGGTGACGGCTTCGACCCGTTCGACGGACAGCCATGTCTGGCGTGTGCCGCTGAAGGGCGGCGTGCCTCGGGCGCTGACCACGGAGCCGGGACTCCACGGAGGCACGCTGGCGCGCACGGGTGGGGTCTGGGTGCTGACCACGGCGGGGCCGGAGCGCATGCCGAGGCACGAAGTGCGGCGTGGCGACGCCGAGATCCTGGGGGTGCTGGGTTCGGCCGCCGAGGATCCGGGATTCGTGCCTTCGGCCGAACTTGTCCATCTCGACGACGGACCGGGATTCGAGGCGGAGATTGTGCGACCTCGTTTGTTTGATCCGGCCGCACGGTATCCGGTGCTGGTGGATGTGTATGGCGGCCCGCATGCCAACGTGGTGGTCAACGCCATGCAGACGCGCCTGCTCTCGCAGTGGCTGGCCGACCAGGGGTTCGTGGTGGTGTCGATCGAGAACCGTGGCACTCCACGTCGGGGCCGCGACTGGGAGCGATCGATCCACCAGAAGTTCTCCGAGGTACCGGTGGACGACCAAGTGCTCGGGCTGCGCGCGTTGGGACGCGACCGACCGTGGATGGCGATGGACCGGGTGGGGATTTACGGATGGTCGTTTGGCGGGTACGCGAGCGCGCTGGCGGTGCTGAAGCGCCCGGACGTGTTTCATGCGGCGGTGGCGGGGGCGCCGGTGACGGACTGGATGGACTACGATACCCACTACACGGAGCGGTACCTCGGCGTGCCGGGGTCGGGGGACCGGGTGTATGCAGAGAATTCCCTGATCGCGCTGGCTCCGAAGTTGGAGCGGCCGCTGCTGCTGATTCACGGCACCAGCGACGACAACGTGTTCTTTCGGCATTCGTTGAAACTGGCGGAGGCGTTGTTTCGTGCGGGGCGTCCGTTTGAGATTCTCCCGCTGCCGGGGTTGACGCACATGGTTCCGGACCCGGTGGTGATGGAGCGACAGTGGCGGCTGACCGCCGAGTACTTCCGCCGACATTTGGCGCGTTAGGTCCCGGAACGAAAGGGGACTCGATTTGCGCGGTGGAATCCCGGAGGCTCAGGGCTATGAACTCCCTGATTCGCGTGGGTCGAGTCGCCTGCCTGGCGGGTCTGCTCTGGGGCTCGGTCCAGGGCTTACCGGCGGAAGAGCTGAGAGTCTTCACCAAGCAGCAGTTGCACGACCAGTTTTGGAGCGAGGGGGCGAATTTCGGGGATCTCAATCGCGACGGAAAGAATGACCTGATCGCCGGGCCGTGGTGGTGGGAGGGGCCGGAGTTCAAGGTGCGTCACGAGTATGCGCCCGCGACCACGACCTTCGAGCTGAAGCTGGGTCCGATGACCCAGGTGACGGTGCCCGGTTTCGAGGGGTTTCTAGGGAAGGAGAACCGGTACTCGGACAATTTCTTTGCCTGGGCTCAGGACTTCAACGCCGACGCGTGGCCGGACATTCTGATCATCGGTTTTCCGGGCAAGGGAACGGCCTGGTACGAGAACCCGAAGGGCAAGGACGGCCACTGGGTGCGGCACGAGATCTTCGGGCAGACGGACAACGAATCGCCGACGTTCACGGACCTGACCGGGGACGGAAAGCCGGAGTTGGTTTGCATCACGGCGGGCCGCTATGGCTATGCCTCGCCGGACTGGGCGGCGCCGGCGAAGCCTTGGGTATTTCATCCCCTTAGCCCGGACAACAAGTACGGCAATTTCACCCACGGGATGGGGGTGGGGGACGTGAACGGCGACGGGCGTCGGGACTTGCTGGAGAAGGATGGTTGGTGGGAGCAACCGGCGAGCCTGGAGGGGGACCCGGTCTGGGCGTTCCATCCGCAGCCGATGGGCATTGGCGGTTCCCAGATGCACGCCTATGACGTCAACGGCGACGGGTTGAATGACATCATCACGGGACTGGCGGCGCACGGGTTTGGACTGGCGTGGTACGAGCAGTACCGCGAAGGCACCGAGATCAAGTTTCGCGAGCACATCCTGATGAACAAGGAGCCTTCGGAGAACCGCTACGGCGTGAAGTTTTCCGAGCTGCACGCCATCGAGTTGGTGGACGTGGACGGGGACGGTGTGAAGGACATTGTGACCGGCAAGCGCTTTTGGTCGCATGGCCGGACGGGCGACCCCGACCGCAACAGTGCGGCGGTGCTTTACTGGTTCCGGTTGGTCCGCGGGGCGGATCGTTCGGTGGATTTCGTGCCCTACCTGATCGATGCCGAATCGGGAGTGGGCACGCAGGTGGTGGCGTCGGATCTCAACGGCGACGGGCTCCCCGACATCGTGGTGGGCAACAAGCGCGGGGTGTTCGTCTTCCAGCAGCAGAAGAAGACGGTGACGCGGGAGGAGTGGGAGAAGGCGCAGCCGAAGGTTGGCGGTCCGGCCGCGGTGCGTTAGCGAACCGTGCCGAGCGGGGTTACGGCAGGTGGGGCGTGTGGTCGCGGTTCCAACGGCGGGCCACGCGCTCTTTAGCTCCTCGTTCCTTCTGCAGTTGTGCGGCGAGGTCCACGCGGCGTTCTGCGGACACGTGGCCGTCGCAGAACAGGATGCTGGCGCGCCGGTTGTGGTGGTCGAGAGGCCACTGACGCTCCTCATACATGCCGATGAATCCGCTCCAATCGGGGTCGCCTTTGCGTTTGAGGTCCCAGTTGCTGTCCCCAATGGCGATCATCTCGGTGGGGTTCAGCACGGCGTCGGGTTTGGTTTCGCCGTACTGGGGATCGCCCTTGTAGACCCCCAGGCCTTGGTTGGGGGTGAGTCCGGCGTACGCGCCCCACACATTGTAGCCGTAGCTCATGAAGCTTTTGCTGCCGGGCGTGAGTCGCACCTCATCCGCCAGGTAGCCGTCACTGGCGGGAATCCCGCTGCCGAAGGTGACGGTCCACTGGGCCTTGGCCGGAGCGGAGGGGCATTTGAACACCTCGACATTGCGTCCGGCGCCGATGTGTTCTCGCAACTGGGAGGGCCAGATCCAGGAGTTGTTGCGGGTGGCATCGATGCCGACGGGGTAGTGTCCGTGGTCATCCGAGAAGGTGAACAGGGCGATGCCCATCTGCCGGAGATTGCTGAGGCACTTCACCGCGCTGGCCTTGGATTTGGCCTGGGCGAGGGCGGGGAGCAGCATGCTGGCAAGGATCGCGATGATTGCGATCACCACCAGGAGTTCAATCAACGTGAAGCCGGCGCGAGGTCGCGGGTGGGACTCCAGGCGGGTGGGGGAGGCGATTCCGCGGAGCGTGTGCATGGAGGGCGGGATTGGAAACTAAGTGATGGCGAGGGCGGTGGTGCTGTCGCCGAAGGCGTCCACCGGTGTTCCCATGCACTCGAGCATGGAGACGTAGAGATTGCACAGCGGCGTGCCCTTGGGGGAGGAGAGGTGACGACCGGATTTGATCCGCCCGCCCCCGCGTCCGGCGAGGAGGATCGGCAGGTTGGACGGGTCGTGGCGGTTGCCGTCAGACATGCTCGACCCGAAGAGGACCATGCTGTGGTCGAGGAGGGTGCCTGAGCCTTCGCGGACGGCGGCGAGCTTGGACATGAAGTACGCGAGTTGCTCGGAGTGCCAGCGGTTGATTTTGGAGTAGGGCTCGAACTTCTCGGCCTTGCTTTGGTGATGGCTGAACTCGTGATGGGCGCCGTCGGTACCGGGGATCAACTGACCGAAGTTCTTTCCCGAAACGTCGTTGGCGAACATGAAGGAGCCGATGCGCGTGGAGTCGGTCCAAAAGGCGAGGACCAGGAGATCGAGCATCAAACGGACGTGCTCCTGGTGGTCGCCGGGGATGCCTTTGGGGAGCGCCAGATCCTCGGCCGGGGCGGATTCCGGATGCCAGTCGCGGGGATCGGGGCGCGAGAAGTAATCGAGCCGGCGTTCCACGTCGCGGACGGCGTCGAGGTATTCGTCGAGTTTGTGTTGGTCATCGCGGCCCAGGCGGGAGCGCAGGCGTTGAGCGTCATCGAGGACGAGATCGAGCAGCGCCTGGTCGTCGGACTGGCGGCGTTGTTGTTGTCGATTGGGACGGCGTGAGCGAAGGACTCCGAACAGCCGCTGGTAGGCGAGCTTGGGGTTGATTTCGCGGGCCACCGGCATGCTCGGCGAGCGCCAGGAGATGTAGCAGCCGTAGAGGCGCGTGTAGCCGACGACGGAATCGATGCCGGAGATTACCGGGTCGATGCCCAACTCGAGGGAAGGCAGCGGGGTGAGGGGCCCGATCTTTTCCGCGCAGAGCTGGTCGATGGAGATGCCGCCGACATGGATATCTTTGCCGGGGGTTTTTCGCACCGGCAGGCCCGTGAGAAAATTGGCGGTCTTCGCGTAGTGACCGTCGCCGCCGTGGGAATGTTTTTTGTCCAGGCCGGAGAAGACCAGGAGTTGGTCGCGATGCGGTGCGAGCGGTTCGAGTGCGGACGGCATCGTGTACCCGGCGCCTTCCTGCTCGGGGAACCACGTCTTCTCCCAGACGCCGTTGGGAAAGTAGATGCAGGCCATGCGGACGGGGGCCTGCACCGATTTGGCGGTTTGAGTCGAGGCGCGGGCGGTGGGAGAGGCCTGGGCGGAAAGCGGTCCCATGGCTTCGAGAAGGGGAACGCCGAGCAGGACGCCGGCGCCGCGCAGAAAGGTGCGACGGGGAAGGGGGCGGGACGCGAGGTGCATGGCGTGGAGATCAGGAATCGGGCTTGGGGTGGAAACGATGACGGAAGGGGAAGCTGGTGGCGATGCTCTCGACCAGGGCGCCGGCGCGGTAGTCCTCCGCCTCCAGGGCGCCCATGGCGCGGTCGATGACGCAATCGTCGAGTTTGTTGAGTTCCCGGCCGAAGGCGAAGCCGGTCATTTTGCGAGCCAGATGGCGGAGGACCTTGTCCTTGCGGGACAGGAGGTAGGTTTTGAGGCCGGTGGGGCCTTCGAACGACTCGCCGGCCGGCATCGTACCGCGGGCATCGATTGGCTCGCCGCGGTCGCGATCACGCCATCGTCCGAGGACGTCGAAGTTTTCGAGTCCGAACCCGAGCGGATCCATTTTGTCGTGGCAAGCGGCGCATTCGGCGTTTTGGCGATGGATCTCGAGCTGTTTGCGCAGCGAGACCGGTGCGGTCTGACCGCCTTCCTCCGAGAGGGGCGGGACATTGGGGGGCGGGGGTGGAACCTTGTCACCGAGGATGGATTCCATGATCCACTTGCCGCGCAGGACCGGGCTGGTGCGCGTCGGGTAGGAAGTCAGGGCGTGGACGGCGGCCATGCCCAGGATGCCGCCACGGGCAGGGTCTTTGAGGGCGACCTGGACTGGGGTGGGGGAGGTAACGCCTTCGAAGCCGTAGAGGCGGGCGAGATTACTGCTGGCGAAGGTGTAGCGGCTGTCGATGAGCTCGAGGAGCGACCGGTTTTCGCGGAAGATGTGGTTGAACGTGGTCACCACCTCGGCGCGCATCTCCTCGGCGAGAGCGGGGGAGAACTCGGGAAAGCGGGACGGATCCGGGCGTACTTCACCTCCGAGTCGATCGAGGTCGAGCCATTGCAGTGCGAAGCGCTGGCCCAGGGCGGCGGCTTTGGGATCGGCGAGCAGGCGGCGGATCTCGCCGCGGAGGATGTTGGTGTCGGAGAGACGCCCGGCTTCCGCCAGGGCGAGCAGCGGTTCATCCGGCATGGAGGCCCAGATGAAGTAGGAGAGCTTGCTCGCCAGCGGGACGTCGCCCAGCGGGTGGACTCCACCGCCGGAGGGTTCGGGTTCGGCGAGAAACAGGAAGTGCGGCGAGATGAGCACGCCCTGGAAGGCGAGACGCAGGGAGGCGACGTGGCTGTCGCGACGCGCACGCCCCCGATCGTAGAGCGCCAGGAGACGTTCGAGCTCCTCCTCGGCGACTGGGCGGCGGAAAGCGCGGCGCGTGAAATCGTGGAGGGCAGCACGCGCCGCTTCGCGGGGCGCGAGTTGGGCGCCGGGCCGCGGGCCGAGCAGCCGCTCTCGTGCGGCGCGTGCTTGCGGTGACAGGCCGCGGGTACGTTCGGGCAGCACGGACTCGAGGGTGGAGCGGGCGGCTTCGAGGTAGTGCTCGAGGTGCACCGGGGACACGAAAAGAGCGTTGCCGGAGGTGTCGAAACCCTCCCCGCCCCCGCCATCGGCGGGGAGCAGGCCACCGACATCCACGGGGACCCCGAGGAGATCGCGAAGGGTGTTGAGGTACTCGGCGCGGTTGAGGCGCCGGCTCATCACATAGCCGCGGTAGAAGTTGGCGGTGCGATCCGAGGCCAGCTGTTGGCAATCGGGTGAAGCGTCCCGGGGCAGCTTTCGGAGCCAGCCCACGAGCTTTTGTTGGTGATCGAACGCGACTTCACCCGACTTCTTGGGAGGCATTTCGAAGGCCTGCACGCGCTCGAGGACATTCTGCCAGGTGCCGGCCGCGTTGGTCACGGAGGCGAGATCGGAGAACTGCGCGAGGTTCAGGTCCGCCTTTTGTTTCTCCGCGCCGTGGCAGTCGTAGCAGTATTTCTCGACCAGCGGCCGGATATCCTTGGCAAACTCCTCCTCTGGAGTGGCGGCTGAGGCGGTGAAGGCCAGGGTCACGGCGAGGAAGATGCCGAGCACAGGTGGGATCATCCGGGAGTCCGCCATGACACGGGGACAGTAGTGGATCAGGCGGGTGCTTTGTCCACCGGGACCTTGGATTGAGGCGGTGTTTTTTTATCACGCCCGGGGGGGGCGGGTGGGGAGTCAGAGGTCTTGGAGGCCTGGCTTGCCAAGGCGGTCCGGGCAGGGTGGGATGATCGGGCCCACGGAGTTGCCATGAAACTTGCTGCCTTCTTGTTTTGGTCAGTGCTCGGCTGGATGGGTGCTTCGGCACCGCTATTCGGTCAGACCGTCGAGTTCACCCAGGTCCAGGTGCTGACCAACCAGGAGCTCCGGCTGGTGCTGAACGCGCCGCTGAATCAACACTATCGACTGGAGACCAGTGTGGATCTCGCGTCCTGGGTGCCGCTGGTGACGGCGCGCGCCGGCACGCTGAATGAGCACATCGATTCGGCGGCGCCATTCCGTCCCACGCGCTATTACCGAGCGGTGCAGCTCGCGGAGACCAACGGTCTGACCGGGGATCATTTCCCGACGGGGGCGGGGGACGTGGTGGTTCATCCGGTCAATCACGCCGGTCTGGTGCTCGGGTGGAACGGCCTGGTGATCTACAACGACCCGTCGGATGGCTCCTACCAGGGGATGCCGAAGGCGGATCTAGTCCTGCTCAGCCACACGCACGGAGACCATTTTAATGCTGCGACGTTGGGTGCGGTGTCCAAGGCCGAGACGCGCGTGATCGCGCCGCAGGCGGTGTTCAACAGTCTCTCGGCGTCGTTCCGGGCGCGCGCGAGTGTGCTGACCAACGGGGGGGTGACGGAGGTGCTGGGGGTGCGGGTCGAGGCGGTGCCCGCGTACAACGCGAATCATCCGCGTGGGACGGGGAACGGTTACGTGGTGACCCTCGGCGGGCGGCGGTTCTATTTCAGCGGTGACACCGGGAACACGCCGGAGATGCGCGCGTTGACGGGGATCGATGCGGCCTTCCTGTGCATGAACCAGCCCTTCACCATGACCGTGAGCGATGCGACCAACGCGGTGTGGGCGTTCCGTCCGGCCGTGGTCTACCCGTACCACTACCGCGACCAGAGCGGTTCCCAGGCCAACGCCGCGGCGTTCAAGCAGCGGTTGGGCTTGGCGCCGGGCGTCGAGGTCCGGTTGCGGCGCTGGTATTGACGGCGCGGTTAGAGCAAGCCGGTCTGGCGGGGGGCGGATCCGGAGATGAATTTCAGTCCGAGCCGCTGGTAGCCGAGTTCGGTGGCGATGCGGCCCTGCGGCGTGCGCTGGAGGTAGCCTTCCATGATGAGGTAGGGCTCGTAGACCTCCTCGATGGTGTCGGGTTCCTCGCCCACGGCGACGGCCAGGGAGTTCACTCCGACGGGCCCGCCGCCGAACTTGGTGATTACGCTTTCGAGGATGCGCTTGTCCATCTGGTCGAGGCCGTGCGCGTCGATCTCGAGGATGGCAAGGGCCTGGTCGGCGACGTGTCGGGTGATGCGACCGTCGTGACGGACCTCGGCGAAGTCACGGACCCGGCGGAGCAGGTTGTTGGCGATGCGAGGGGTGCCGCGGCTGCGGCGTGCGATTTCGAGGGCGCCGTCGGGCTCGATGGCCACGCGCAGGAGACCGGCGGAGCGGATGACGATTCCACGCAACTGCTCAGCGGTGTAGTAATCGAGCCGCTCGCGCATGGGAAATCGCGTGAGGAGCGGGGCGCTGAGGAGTCCGGAGCGCGTGGTGGCGCCGATCAGGGTGAAGCGGGGGAGATTGAGCCGTACGCTGCGGGCGTTGGGTCCCTGGTCGATGATGATATCGAGTTTGAAATCCTCCATCGCCGGGTAGAGGTACTCCTCGATGGTTTTCTGCAGGCGGTGGATCTCGTCGATGAACAGGACATCGCCTTCCTCGAGGTTGGTGAGGAGTCCGGCGAGGTCGCCGGCCTTTTCGATGGTGGGTCCGCTGGTGGGGCGGAGGTTGGCGCCCATGGCATGGGCGAGGATGTTGGCGAGCGTGGTTTTGCCGAGGCCGGGGGGGCCGCTGAGGAGGAGGTGATCGAGGGGTTCCTTGCGACGGCGGGCGGCTTCGACGGCGATTTCGAGGCGCTCGCGGACTTTGGCCTGGCCGGTGAATTCGGTGAAGGCAGACGGGCGGAGCGTGGCCTCGAGTTGGGAATCGGGCTTGTTGAGGACGTCGGTGACCAAGCGTTCTGCCACGGGCGAAGCATTTGGGCGATGGCGGGTGGCGACAAGGCGGTTTTGCGGGGAAGGAGTCTGGGAAGGAGCGAGTGGGATGGTGAGACCGGGCGCTTCCCGATGCCGAGTCTGGCGAAGGCGCCGGCATGGGAGCTAGGATCTGGTCATGAATCAAAGGCGAATCTGGCTGGTGTCCGGGTTGGCGTTGGCCGCGTTGTTCGGACTGCGGGCGGCGGATCCGGTCCCCACCGTGCCGGCGACCATCGCGCCGGGTGGGTTGCCGGTAGGATCGCTGGTGGCGTTTGCGGGGGCGGCGGCCTCGGTCCCGGAGACGCAGGGTTGGTTGCTCTGCGATGGGCGTGAGGTGGAGGCGGCGATTTATCCCGAGCTGGATCGGGTGCTGGGATCGAGCTGGGGGCGGGCCACGGCGGTGGGGCGCATCCGGTTGCCGGATCTGCGGGGGCGGTTTGTGCGGGGCGTGAATGCGGGGGCGCCGGGGGAGGATCACGATCCGGAGGCGGCATCGCGTCGGGCTTCCGCGCCGGGGGGTGACGAGGGGGACCGGCCGGGGAGCTATCAGGAGGACGCGGTGGGGCCGCACCGGCACCCATTGATGGGCGCCGGGGACGCGATCGGCGCGGGGCCGGCGGGGGAATGGGTTCGGTTCTTTGGCACCAAGGTTCCCGACGACGCGGCTCCGGTGGTGCGCAATCTGGCGGCCATCGAGCCGGGCGAGGGCGTGGAGACACGGCCTCGCAACGTGGCGGTGCACTGGCTGATCCGCGCGCGTTAGAGGGGGCGTTGGCCGCGGGGGCGAAGCGGGAGCAGCGGGGCGGTCGGGCGGAACCGAACCGGCTAGATGTTTTCGGCGATGTGGGGCCGCGGGGGCGGGGTCAGGGGAACCTCGGTACCCAGGGCGGCATCGTCACGCGCGAGGATGCGGTAGTTTTTGATCTGGAGGGAGACTTCGCGTCCGTCTTCGAGGCCGAGGCTGGCGTACTCCTCCTTGGTCATGCGACCGCGCACGATGAGACCCGAGGGGAGTTCGAACTCCACGCGCAGAAGGATCCCGAGGAAGTAGGTGTGGCGCAGGGTGGCCTGGTAGGCGTACTGGGTGAGATCGATGGAGACCGCGACGGCGTAGGGGCGGAAGCCGATGCGCATTTGAGTGCCATCGGCCACGCCGTGGGCGGGGAAGGCGAGTTCTCCGGCGCGTGCCTGGCCCTGTTGCACGGTGGCTTCGAGGACGTTCATGACGCCGATGAAGCGTGCGACGAACTCGTTGGCGGGCTGCTCGTAGACTTCGCGTGGCGTGCCGATCTGTTCGAGGCGCCCGCGGGAGAAGATGACGATGCGGTTGCTGACCTCCATGGCCTCCTCCTGGTCATGGGTGACGAAGACCGTGGTGACGTTGAGGTCGTGGTGGAGGCGCACCAGCCATTCGCGCAGTTCCTGGCGGATCTTGGCATCGACGGCACCGAAGGGTTCGTCGAGGAGCAGCACGCCGGGCTTGGGGGCGAGCGCGCGCGCAATGGCGATGCGTTGGCGTTGGCCGCCGGAGAGTTGGTGCGGAAAGCGCTTCTCGAGGCCGCGCAGGTCGAAGAGGTCGACGAGCTCCGTCACGCGCGCGTCGATGTCGGCGCGTTTCCATTTTTTGATCTTCAGTCCGAACGCGATGTTGTCGAACACCGACATTGTTTTGAAGAGGGCGTAATTCTGGAAGACGAAGCCGATGTTGCGCTGCTGGACCGGCAGGTTGTTGACCCGCTGGCCGCGGATCAGGATGTCGCCGTCGGTGGGCATCTCCAGGCCGGCGATCATGCGCAGGACCGTGGTCTTGCCGCCGCCGCTGGGGCCGAGCAGCGCGACGAGTTCCCCGTCCTGCACGGAGAAGTTGACACCGCTCACGGCGTTGACGTCGCCGAAGCGCTTGGAAACGTTGACGAGGGAAATGCTCATGCCCGGGTGTTACTGGGGTCGGAGAGGGAGTCCTCGGGGGCGGACTGGGCTTCGGCGAGTTGGGCGTGTTGCTTCCATTCGAGGTAGGTCTTGATGACCAGCGTCACGAGCGCGAGGAGGGCGAGGAGGCTGGCGACGCCAAAGGCGGCGGCGGCTTGGTATTCGTTGTACAGCTTCTCCACGCGGAGCGGGAGGGTGTCGGTTTTGCCGGTGATGTGCCCGGACACAACGGAGACCGCACCGAATTCGCCCATGGTCCGCGCATTGCAGAGGATGATCCCATAGAGGAGTCCCCACTTCACCGAGGGCAGCGTCACGTGCCAGAACGTCTTCCAACCGCTGGCGCCGAGGGTCATGGCCGCCTGCTCCTGTTCGGTCCCCGTGGCCTGCATGACGGGGATGAGTTCGCGCGCGACGAACGGGAAGGTGACGAAGAGCGTGGCCAGCACGATTCCCGGGACGGCGAAGATAATCTGCAGCTCGCGATCCTGGAGCCAGGGGCCGAGGTAGCCTTGGAGCCCGAACAGCACGACATAGATGAGGCCGGCCACCACGGGGGAGACCGAGAAGGGGAGGTCGATGAGCGTGGTGAGCAGGGCCTTGCCGCGGAACTCGAACTTGGCCACGCACCAGGCGGCGGCGAGGCCGAAGATCACGTTCAGGGGCACGGTGATCAAGGCCACCGTGAGCGTGAGCCTCATGGCGGCTAGGGTGTCGGGGTGGGTGAGCGAGCTGAAATAGGCACTGACTCCCTTGCTGAAGGCCTGGACGAAGACGTTGATCAGGGGCAGGCAGAGAAAAAGCAGGAGGAAGGCGGCGCACAGGCCGATGAGGATGCGGCGCACCCAGGGACTTTCCTCGGCTCCCCGCTGGGATTTCCGGTGCGCGTCGCGGACGCGGCGTGGGATGGTGGCGCTCACGCGAGGTGGGGAGAGTAGGATTGGAAGCGGCTGGCCCAGCGCTCGAGCAGGTTGATCACGGCGAGCATGGCGAAGGAGACCAGCAGCATGACCACCGCGATGGTCATGGCGCCGGCGTATTCGTATTCCTCGAGGCGGATGATGATGAGCAGCGGGGCGATCTCGGACTGGAAGGGTTTGTTGCCGGCGATGAAGATGACCGAGCCGTACTCGCCGATGGCCCGGGCAAAAGCCAGGGCGAAACCGGTGATGAGCGCCGGGAGGAGGCAGGGCGCCACCACCGTGAGGAAGGTGCGCCAGCGCCCGGCCCCCAGCGTGGCGGCCGCCTCCTCGGTTTCGCGTTCAAAGTCCTCCAACACGGGCTGGAGGGTGCGGACCACGAAGGGGAGACCCACGAAGGTGAGCGCGATCACCACACCCAACGGCGTGAAGGCGGCCTTGATGCCGAGGGGTTCCAGGAAACGGCCGATCCAGCCATTCCCGGCGAACAGGTGCGAGAGCGTGAGTCCGGCCACCGCGGTGGGGAGCGCGAAGGGGAAATCCACCAGGGCGTCAAGAAACCGGCGTCCGGGAAAGTCGTAGCGCACCAGGACCCAGGCCGTGATGGTGCCGAACACGGCGTTAATCAGTGCCGCCGCGAAGGCGGCGCCGAAAGTCAGCCGGTACGCGGCGAGGGCGCGCGGGTTGGTCGCGAGGCGCCAGAGTTCCTCGGCCGGCAGCTCGAACACCCGTGCGAACAGCGCGCCCAGCGGAATGAGGACGATCACGCTCAGGTAGAAGAGCGTGTAGCCCAGGGTCAGTCCGAAGCCTGGCAGGGCGTTGAAGCGTTGACTCCGCATTCGGGGGGGCAAATGGGAACAGATCGGCGGCCGGGGGCACAAGGGGAACCCTCGGCCCCGGACTGGCCAGCGAGAGCTTCAGATCCCCTGCCCGATCGCCATGAGGTACTGGTATTCGACGAGGATGGTTTCCAGGGCGGCCACGGTGGCGTCGACTTGCCGGTGCAACGGAGCCAGTTGGGGAGTTTCGAACGTGATCTCAAACGGCGCGGGTCGCAGCCCGGGCACGGCCCGCAGCACGCCCTCGAAGGTGTCCTGGACGATGCCTCGGCGCGCAGGAAAACCGTCGATGCGACGATGTCGGTTGCGTGGAAGATGTTGCTCCGCCGCAATCAAGGCGGGCTCGAGGAGATGCTGCGAGAGCACCTCGCCGTTGACGTAGCCGTAGACGCCGTCGCTGGTGTCGTCGCTGTGCAGGCTGACGATGCCATGGAACGCATGCGTCCAGAGTTCGGTCTCGATCAGTCGGACCTCCGGTTCGGGCGATTCCGACCAGAACTCGCGGTTGAGATCGCGTCCGCTGCGGGCGTGCCGGGTGCCGTCGGCAAAACCCGTGGGGTTGCAGAGCGGGTAGAGGAAGATCGCGTAGCCGCGCGCGAGATCCGGTTGGCGGGCCAGCCGTTCCACGAGCCGCGTGAGCGCGAGGATTCCCTCGGGCTCATCGCCGTGCAGGGTGGCGAAGAGCCCGAGACGCAGGAAGTCGCCTCCGCCGCGGGGACCGAGGAAAAGGTAGCGGGGCAGGGCAGGCCGGCCCTCGGAATCCTCGCCGAGGGGCTTTCGCAGGAGGTGATCGGAGTCCTGAGCCAGGGCGTCCCAGCGCGCCAGCAGGGCGTCGGCGGAGCGTGGGCCGCGTGGCTCGCGTGGAGGAATTGGATTTGCCGGACGCGCCCGCGAGGTGCGCGTGAGGAGGGGCGGGGACGGAAGCGGACGATTCATGGGAGGCGGTATCGGGGTTGGGTCACGGACGGTAGAGCACGTCGAAGGTGCCGCCCTCCGCAAAGTGGGTGGCTTGCGCCTTCTGCCAGCCCCCGAAGGCTTCATCCACGGTGACCAGGGGCAGGGAGAGGAAGCGGTCCTTGTACTGGGCGGCGACTTCTGCGGAGCGCGGTCGGAAGAAGTGGCGGGCCGCGAGGTTCTGCCCTTCCGGGGTGTAGAGAAACTCCAGGTAAGCCTTGGCCACGGCCTCGGTGCCCCGTCGTTTGACGTTGCGATCAACCCAGGTGACCGGGGGTTCGGCCAGGATGCTCAGGGAGGGTGCGAGGATCTCCAGTTGATCAGCGCCATACTCTTTGAGGGCGAGGAAGGCCTCGTTCTCCCAGGACAGGAAGACATCGCCGATCTTGCGTTGGACGAACGTGGTGGTGGCACCCCGGGCCCCGGTGTCGAGGACAGGCACATTCTTGAACAGGCGCGTGATGTAGTCGCGCACCCGGGCTTGATCCCCCTTGAACTCGCGCTCGGCCCAGGCCCAGGCAGCGAGATAGTTCCAACGCGCGCCACCGGAGGTTTTGGGATTCGGAGTCACCACGGAGATCCCCGGTTTCACGAGGTCGCCCCAGTCCTTGATGGACTTCGGGTTTCCCTTTCGCACCACGAAGACAATGGTGGAGGTGTAAGGCGAACTGTTGTGGGGAAGGCGTTTCTGCCAGTCGGGCGGAACCAGGCGCCCCTTCTGGGCCAGGGCATCGATGTCGTACCCGAGGGCGAGGGTCACGACGTCTGCGGCGAGTCCGTCGATCACCGATCGCGCCTGCTTGCCCGATCCGCCGTGGGATTGGAGCACGGTAACGGTCTGTCCGGATTTCTCCTTCCAGTGCTTGGCAAACGCGGCGTTGAACTCCTGATAGAGTTCCCGAGTGGGATCGTAGGAAACGTTCAGGAGTTCGAGGTCCTTGGCGTGCGCGGTGACGACCAGCAGAGCTCCGGTGACCAGAGCCGCGGTCCAACGAGCGAGACGAGTATTCATGAGATAAGGCGAAGAGGCTGGGGGACGGTGAGGGAACTAGAAACCGAACTGGATTCGGCCGAGAAGCGTTCTTTCGCCGTCGGCCAGGAGCGGATTCTTGTTAGCTCCTTCGAAGGAGGTCTGAGAGTAGTTGAACTGCAGTTTCACGTTGCGGTTGAGGTGCCAGTTAAGGCCCAGGGCCCACTCGAACGCGGACGCGATGGATTGGTCGGCGCTGGCGAAAGCGGGAAAAGAATCGTGGTCGGGGTTGAGTCCACTCACCCGCGCCGCGAGTTCCAGCGCACCCAGGCCGGAGTCCTGGAATCGGAGCGGTTCCCGGGGCGTCACGGCGCGGAAGCTGTTTTCCTCACCCGTGATGAACCACGAGGCCGCGACCTGCCAGGCTTGATGGTCCAGGGCCTCGCGGGACGAGAGGGTCCCGGCGGCGTGAGTGGTGTCCTGGTGTGAGACAGTGTACTCGGCCAGCACCCCAAACGGTCCGTGGTAGAACCAGGCCTGCGGCGCCAGTCGCCAGTGCACGCCATTCGCCGCCACCGAGGGCGAAGTGGCGCTCCCGTTGCCGGAGAAGAACGAGAAGACGGGCTGCTGCCCCGGGCTGGTGAATCCGCGAAGCGGCCCCGATTGCTCGCCATAGGTGCCGGCCATCCCGACTCCCAAACCACGCAGGAATCCGGTGGTGCGCGCGAAGGGGTGGACGAACACCCGGGCTGCGAAATCCTTGTCCTCGTCGGACCGGTCCGTGTCGCCGCTGCCGCCGTCGGCGACGCCGTTGAACACGCCGGCCTGGTATTCCAGGAGACCGGATCCGATCTCGCCGCGGACCTGGACCCCCACATCGCGGTTGGGCACGAGCAAAGTTGGGAAGGCGCGTTCGACGAACAGCAGGTTGGATCCGGATTGCAGTCGTTCGAGGCCCACGGGTTCCTTGTCCTTTCCGACCCGCACCTGCAGGCCCGGGGACCAGCGGGCGTTCACATAGGCGTCTTGAATCCAGCCGATGTTGGCGGCCGAGGAGGACTGGCCACTCCCGAAATCGAGCATGAGACGGTAGTCGAATCGCTCGGCGACCGTCCCTTCGAAGATCGGGCGTACGCGCCGCAAGAGGAAGGTGTCGTTGACCGCACTCTGGGGGTCGTCGACGAACCAGCGCGCATCGGCCTGCACATAACCGCGGAGCCGGAAGACGAAGTTGGTGTCGGGAGTGCGGACGGCGAGTCCACCCGGACCGAGGTTGAGGATGGGGGTGGCGCGGGCCTTCTCGGTCGCTGCCTCGGTGTCGAGTTCACGCTGCCGCTGCAGCACACGGAGTTGCTGGTCGAGCGTTTCGAGTGTGGGAGTGTGCGACACGGAAGGGGCGCGGTCGGCGTTGGACTCCAGGGCGACCAGGCGATCGGTCAGGACCTGGATCTGGCGACGCAGTTCAACGAGTTCGGCGGCCTCGTCAGCGCGCGCGGAAACGGTCCACGGGGCCAGGCTGAGGCAGACCAGGTGGGTGAGGACGGCGGAAGGAACACCACGGATGAGCATGATAGGATGTGTGTCATGGCAGGCTCCTCTGGGGTGGTAGTGGGAGTGCGGGGTTGTGGAAGTGTGGGCGAAGCCTCTCCCGGGGTGGGGTGGAGGCAAATGGGTGGGGGTCAGTCGCGGTGAGCGCCGGCGTGGGACGGTTGGGGATCGAGTCGGAATCGCTCGGTGCGTTCGACAAGCACGACGCGACCTTCGTGGACCGTGATCTGGACCACGCCGAAGCGGATCCCGTTTACCTGGGACTGAATGAGGTCGAGCCATCGATCTGGCGCGGAGGAGTCTCCAGAGTTGGTGGCGGCGTGGACGCGGGGATAGGCCATGGCGTGACGAGTAATGATCCGTTCGACGCGGAACAGATTATTTCGATACTACAGTAAGTCAACTGGGATTTACAAGATTGAGAATATATTGATTATAAACACTTTGCGATGACGTGGTTATTTCCAGCGAAGTAATCTTGATTCAATCAGTGGTCAATCTAGCGTCGTGTCATGCGGCTTTCCTTGCGTGGTGAGTATGCGCTCCGGGCGATGCTGGCCCTGGGGCAACGATATGGGTCGGAGGTGGTTCGCATCCGGGATGTGGCGGCGGAGCAGCGGATTCCGAAGCGGTTTCTCGAGCAGATCCTCAATGATCTGAAAGATGCGCGGGTGGTGGAGAGTCGGCGAGGGGTGCAGGGCGGATACCGGTTGGCACGTGCGCCGGAGCTGATTTCGTTGGCCGAGGTGATCCGTCACATCGATGGACCGCTGGCCCCGGTGAGTTGTGTGAGCGAGCGGTTTTACGAGCCCTGTTCGTGTCCGGATGAGTCGCGCTGCGGGCTGCGGAGCATCATGCGCGAAGTGCGGGACGCGATTTCCAAGCAGCTGGAGGGGGTGACGGTGGCGGATCTGTGCGCGCGATCGGCGTCCCTGCAGGTGGGGAAGGAAGGTCCGTCGATGGATTTTGCGATCTGATGACGTGCGACTTGTCGGCGATCCGGGGGCGGGTAGTTTCGCTGGCACGCGGGTACAAGCGAAGCGAACCGAGAGCCTCCGAGATGAAGTCGCCCTGGATTTGGTTGGTGGTGCTCTGGATTGGCGTCGACGCGTGGTTGGCGAGGTGGTGGTGGGAGCGTCGGCGGGAGCAGCGGGCCGAGGTGCATATCCTGGGGGCGGCGCGTCGGTACGAGATGGATCCGGCCTTGGTCAAGGCGGTGGTCTGGCGCGAGAGCCGGTTTCATGAGGACGCGCGGGGTACCTCGGGCGAGGTGGGGTTGATGCAGGTGGGGGCGCTGGCGGCCAGGGAATGGGCCGAGGCGGAGAAGATGGCCGGTTTCCAACACCTGGATTTGCTGGATCCTGCTCGCAACGCACTGGCCGGAACCTGGTACCTCGCGAGGCTGTTGCGTCGCTATCCGCAGACGGACAATCCGGTCGCGTACGCCCTGGCGGATTACAATGCGGGACGGGTCAACGTGCTGCGCTGGTTGAAAGGGCCTGCAGCAACCAACTCCACGGCGTTTTTAGAGGCCATGGATTTCCCTACCACCCGGCGGTACGTGGAGTCGGTGCTGGAGCGTCGGGCGGAGTACCAGGGGATGTTCCCGCGGCCTGGGCAGTGAAAGACCGGCTGCAGGTCAGTCGGGATCCGGCGTGTGCGGTACAGGCTCGAGGGCGAGGTGCGTGGATGGCCCTGGATGCTTTTGGCAGGGGGGGATCAATCTCGCTTGAGTTCCAGCAACCGACTTTGCAGTTCCGCCTGGAAAGGGGCGAGGTCTTGGGTGGTCTCAGGGACCCAGAGTGGTGCGGCGAATCGAACCTCACAGGCGCTGCCGGGCAGGGGAATTTGGAAACGGTCCCAACTGCGGAGTTGGAGTTTCCATCGGGAGTTCGGGATGGCGGGGATGATGGGGAATCCGGTGAGCCGTGCGAGCGCGAGGGCTCCTGGTTGCACGCAGTATTTCGGTCCTCGTGGGCCGTCCGGCGTGATCGCGATGTGGTAACCGCGCCGGGCGAGGTCATGGAGTTCGAGCAGGGCGCGTGAACCGCGGCGGCTGGAGGAGCCCCGGACGGGTTGGGCCCCGAAAGACTCGAGGATCGCGGCGAGCAGGGCGCCGTCACGACTCGCGCTGACCAGCGTGGCCATGCGACGCGGCGGACGATCTTCCGAGAAGAAGCGACCTCGGATCATCATGGCCAGGGCGAGCCGGTTATGCCAGGTGGCGAAGATGACGGGACGGGATTGGGCCAGCGTCACGGCGTTGTGGGGATCATCGAGGCGCACCCGCTGTGTGGCGCCGAGGACGGTCACTCCCAGCCAAGCCAGGCGGGCGATCGCGCGTTGTCGGGGCGTCGGGGCATGTGGGGTGGTTCCCCGGGGGGCTGGGGTCGAGGGGCGTGGGGCGGGGTCGCTCATGCCGGACCTTTGCGAAGGCACGCACGGACGATGTGTTCGACAGAGGCCTGCGGTCCGAGCATGGCCTGGGCACCCTGGACGGCGCTGGCGGCCTCGGGATGTTTGAAGCCGAGGGCCACGAGGGCCAGGATCGCGTCCTGGGCGGCTTGTTCGCCGGGAGCTCCTGTTTTGGGGGCGGGCGACGTCTCTCCCGTCATCGACGCCCCAAGACGATCTCGGAGTTCGACCACGATGCGTTCCGCAGTCTTCCGACCGACACCGGAAATCTGGGACAAGGCACGCACATCGCCTTGCGTGACGGCCGCGCGGAAAGCGGGAGCGGGCATGCCGCTCAGGATGTTGAGTGCGATCTTGGGTCCGATCCCACTGACCGTGTCGATCAGCAGTCGGAACAGGTCGCGTTCCACCGCTGTCGCAAATCCGTAGAGCGTGTGGGCGTCCTCCCGGACCACGAGATGGGTCAGGAGGCGGGTTTCCTGGCCGGCCGGAGGCAACCGGTCGAACGAGGAGAGCGGGATGAACACCTCATACCCCACCCCGTGGACGTCTAGAACAACGCGGGTGGGCAGGACTTCGGCGATTACCCCATGGAGATAGGCGATCATGGCAGTGGCTTGGGCGGAGCTTCGGTGCTCGGCTAATCGGGTTCGGCATCCTCCGGACGCGCGTGGCGGCGCCAGCCTTCGGGGGAGTCGGCATCACACTCATCCGGGGACGTCGTCGGCTCGGAACGACGTGCGGGGTGGTCTGGTTTATTCTGATGACGTCGTTGATGGCGCGCGGCGCCGAGGGCGGCCACGGCAATCACCAGCGCGATGAGTGCGAGAATGACGACCAGGATAAGGCCCAGAAGGAGCAGGCGCTGGTGCATGGTCAGAGTGGTTTACGTGGGGTGAGGGCGGGCCGGAAGAGATCGCGGGCATGGGCTAGGGCGATGGCCAAGGCATCCGCGGCGTCCGGTTCAGGGAGTTCGGAGAGGGAAAGCATCCGGAGCACCATTTGGGCCACGGCGGCTTTCTGCGCACCTCCGAAACCGACGATGGCTTGTTTCACCTTGCGCGGGGCGATCTCGGTGATCTCCAGGCCGAACTCGGCCGCGGCGAGCAAGCAGGCGCCGCGCGCTTCCCCCATGAGAAGTGCGGTCTGAAGGTTCTGGGCGAAGAAGAGGCCTTCGATGGCGCAGGCGTCTGGGGTATGGGTGCGGATGGCCTGGCGGAGAGCCTCCGCGATGCGCACCAAGCAGCGACTGCGAGCGAGCACAGCCGGGCAGTGGATCGTCCCAAAGCCCAGCGCCACCGCGGTATTGCGATCGGCCTGGATGACGCCCCAGCCGGTTCCGCGCAGAGAAGGATCGATTCCCAGCACGATGCGTCTGGCCGACGCGGGCGTGGGGGGCGCTGGGGGAGCATTGCTGGCGCGCGGGGACCGACGTGTGCCGGTTCGGATGCGGGCCTGGAGTTGCTCGAACTGCTGGGGGCTAATGCCCATGGGCTGAAAGGGTGCCGCCGCTTGAAGGGCAAGTCGAGAGGCCCGAGTGTGTGTCGTGCTTGGCGCGAGCCGCGCGGTGCGGTACCACGCCTCGCCATGGCCGTCCTGGGATTTGAGTACCGCGAAGGAGGGATCTGGCTCCCGGCGCTTCGCCTCTGGCTGGATGCAAGCCGTGCGCAGTCGAGTGACGTCCGTGTGTTTGTGAGCCATGCGCATTCGGATCACACGGCGCGCCATCGCGAAATCCTGGCGGGGAGGGCGACCGCCCGGTTCATGGAAGCGCGGCTGGGAGGAGGATCCCGGCGTCGTACGCACGAACTGCCATGGCGCGAGCCTCAGGAGTTCGAAACCGAGGGCTGCCGATGGAGCCTCACCCTCCTGCCGGCGGGCCACATCTTCGGGAGTGCCATGGCGCTCGTACGTGCCGGGAGCGAATCGTTGCTTTACACCGGGGATTTCAAGTTGGGTCCGTCCCTGACGGCGGAGGGCTGCGAACCCGTGGTGGCGGACGATCTGATCATGGAGACGACTTTCGGACGGCCGAAGTACGTGTTTCCGCCGCGGGAGGAAGTGGTCGCCGGCCTGGTCGAGTTCTGCCGCGTCACGCTCCGTGAGGGAGGGGTGCCGGTATTGCTGGGGTACGCGCTGGGGAAAGCTCAGGAACTGGTGGCGCTGGCGCTCGCGGCGGGGCTCCCGGTGGCGATGCACCCGAACGTGGCGCGAATGATGAAGGTGTTTCGCGAATGCGGCGGGAGTTTGCCGGCGGGCGACCTGGTGGAGGCGCCCAGCACAGAGCGCCGGGTGCTGGTGTGTCCGCCCGGAGCAGCCTGGCAGGGAATGGTCCCTCTCGGGGTGAGGGGGCGGGTGGCGATGGCCACGGGGTGGGCGATGGACCCTGGGGCTCGGTATCGGTATCGGGCGGACGCGGCCTTTCCCCTCAGTGACCACGCCGGGTTTCCGGAGCTCCTCGAAATGGTGGAGCGTGTACGCCCGAGCAGGGTGCACACCTTGCATGGTTTCGCCTCCGAATTTGCCTGCCGATTGCGCGAGCGGGGGTGGGATGCGCGCGCGCTCAGCGAACCAGATCAGTTGGAACTCGGGCTGGCCTAAAGGCCTAGCCCACTCTGCCTGAGGTGTTTGCCGTGGGAGTCGTGGGTGGAGGGAGGGGTCCGAGCGACAGACGCCAAGGAGGTGGGGGTGGGGAACCCCGCTGAAGAACGTTCCGTCGCCCGGACATCATTTTTCTACGCTCCCTGAACAGAATGTCAACTTTACTCTTAACGATTTGGTGATTAATGGGTTAAGAGTGGGAAATGCGATGGTGCGGCAAAATTTTCGTACGGAATTCCTGCTAGGAAGTTTCACCAGAAATATGGTTCACCCGACATAGGGTTCCGGGATTTATCGACGCATCGTGCGCACGGTTTCGATGCGCGTGATGCGCCACTGATGGTCGGCGAGGGCGAGGTGGAGACGGAACTCCTGGACCCAATAATCCGGGTCCCCTTTGAAGTAGATCTTCGACGTCAGGTGCGCGATGGCGCGTTGTCGATCGGCTTGGAGTGTCGGGGTGATATCGAGGAACGACACCTCCAGACCGCGGGACACGGCGCGGATACCGCGGCAGCCTTCCTCGAGTTGGGCGCGCGAATGGATTCCCTCAATGCTTCGTGGACCGAGCGCGATAGAGAAGTCTGTGGGATCGGCAAAGTAAGCGCCCACGCGGTCCGCATACGTGAGTTTGCGCACCGCGGATTCGTTTTCGGGAAAGGAGATTTCCGTGGCGAGGGCCGACAGCCGTTTCTGAATCCGGCGCGACTCGCGAGCTTCGGGGTCGGCGAGTTTCCAGCCGAGGAAGGCGGCTGCGAGCAGCGTGACGGCGGACAGGAAGACAACGTGTCGACGGTTCACCGGACCACCTTTCCCACGATACGCTCGGCTTCGATGGCGCCGAGTTCGTGCTGCTCGAGGGTCATGTCGCGATTGTCACCGATGACATAGTATTCGGAGGGCCCGAGTGTTCGCGCGGGAAGGTTCCAGGGGGCGCGGCGGCGGGAGGTGTAGGGTTCCTCGAGCGGCTGCTGGTTGATCTGCACGGTGCCGCGCAGGATGGAGATGGTTTCACCGGGGAGGGCGATGACGCGCTTCACGTACATCACCGTTTCGCCAGAGGTCCGGATGGCGATGATATCACCGCGGGCCGGGGGATTGCCTGGGCGGTAGGCGAGTCGGTAGATGACATGGACGGAACCTTCGCGAAACGTGGGGAGCATGCTGGTGCTCTCGATCTTGCGGAGGGCGACCACGTATTTGAGAGCGAGGGCGGTGCCCAGGACCAGAAACAGGATTCGGGCGAAGGTCCAGAGTGGGCGCCGACCGACCGCCAGGTGACGCAAGGATTGGGCTAGGGAGGGTGAGGTTGCGGTCGACATGCCGGGAGGCGAGAGCGGCGCGAAAAATGGCTGAACGCGTGGCGCCCGCAAGTGGTTCCTGCCCGAGTTAGGGGGAAAAGGCGGGTGGTGGCGAGCCACCGGGAGGGAGGGGGGTGGCGCGTTAGGGTCGCCTCAGACCGTGGTGGTGCGGCGGAGGCGATGGGTTAGGCGGCGTTGTTCCGAGACGGCGATGGACCCTTCCTGGACCTTGATCCAGCCCATTTCGCGCAAGGATCGCCAGCCTTCGGCACGCGCGGCTTGGCGAAGCGTGCCGGTTTTGACGGCGGGGACGATTAGGTCGGCGATGGTATCGCTGATGGGGAAGAACTCGTAGATGGCGAGTCGGCCTCGGTAGCCACGTTGGCCGCACTGGGGACAGCCGGGAGCGATGAAGGTGCAGACCTGCTCGGGAGCGAGGTCGAGGGCGGCGGCCATTTCCGTGCGGGTGGGTTCGGGGAGGTCTGGGTCTGGCTGGCGGCAGTGGGGGCAGAGGTGCTGGGCGAGGCGTTGGGCGATGGAGCAGACCAGGGAGGAGGCAACGAGGAAGGGTTCGACGCGCATCTCCAGCAGGCGTGCCACGGAACTGATGCTGTCGTTAGTATGCAGGGTGGACAGGACAAGATGCCCGGTCAGGGAGGCGCGCACGGCGATCTCGGCCGTTTCGGCGTCGCGAATCTCCCCGATTAGGACCACGTCGGGGTCGTGGCGGAGGACCGAGCGGAGTCCCTGAGAGAAGGAGAGTCCGATATCGTCGTGAACCTGGATTTGGGAGACGCCTTCGAGTTGGTATTCGACGGGGTCTTCGATGGTGATGATTTTGCGACCCTCATCGTTGGCATGGGCCAGGGCGGCGTAGAGGGTAGTGGTTTTGCCGCTGCCGGTGGGGCCGGTCAGGAGCACGAGCCCCTGGGGGAGTCCGGTGAGCTCGCGCATGATGGCCTCCTGGCCGGGGTCCATGCCGAGTTGGGACAGCTCAAGGAGCAGGGAATGGCGGCCGAGCACGCGGAGGCAGATGGCTTCGCCGTGTTTGGTGGGGATGACCGAGACGCGGAGATCGTAGTCTTCGGTTTCGGTCTTGAGCGAGATGCGTCCGTCCTGGGGCAGTCGGCGTTCGGCGATATTGAGGCCGGCCATGATCTTGAGACGCGAGACGATGGCGGCGTGGAGATCGCGGAGCCCGGGGGGGACAGGGATGGGCTGGAGCACGCCATCGACCCGGTAGCGGAGCCGGATGGCGGAGTAATAGGGTTCGAGATGGATGTCGGTGGCGCGCTGGCGGATGGCGTCGCCGACAACCTGGTCGACGAAATCGGCGATGGTGGCTTCGACCGCGGCGTCGGACGGCACGGTGGGGACATCGAAGACCACATCGGGGCTGGCATCGTCATCGGTGGTTCGATCCCCGCGGAGCCGTTCGACGGTTTCGGCGCCCAGCCCGAATCGGCTCTTGATGACGGCCTGGATCGCGCTGGGGGTGGTGAGGACGACCTTGACCCTGCGATTGAGCAGCATGCGCAGGTTATTCAGATCGGCTTGGCGGGGAGGATCCCCGAAAGCAAGGACGATGGCCTCGGCATCGGTGCCGAGGGGGAGCGTACGGAAGTGGAGTACGACCTTGAGAGGCACGACCTCGAGTTCCTCACGGGAGAACTCGCGTCCGGCGAGATCCACGAAGTCGAGGCCCTGAGCCTGGGCCAGGGCGCGCGCGGCCTCTTCCTCCGAAGCGTATCCGAGGTCGACGATTGCTCGATGCTGGGAGGTGCTTAGGCGGCGCTGCCGATGTCGCACAAGTTCCAGCTGGCGCTCCGTCAGTCGGCCCAAATCGACGAGGATATCGCCGGCTTCCCGGCGGGGAGCGGGGGCATCCGGGTTCATGTCAGGGAGTGGAGACCTCGATGGACTGGGTTTTGGCGAATTCGAACCGGTTGGACACGCCGGCGGCGTTGGTGACGACGAGGCTCCGGAGCTCGATTTGGACCGCTTTGAAATCGGCAACGATGAGTTCTCCGCGGCTGCCGAGGACCTGTTTATCGGCGACTTGGACGACCGCGCGGCGAACGCCGGCGGCGGTTTCCATGTACCCGCGATAGGTGACCTCCAGTTTGCGGGTCTTGGGCGGCGGAGGTGGGGGTTTGGGCGGGGGTGGGGGTTGGATGGCGAGGGTGAAGAACGGATTCTGTGAATTGGTGAGTGGAGTCCAGGCGACGGACGAGGCCCAATTAAAGAACTGCAGGGTTTGGTCCGGCGCGGGATGGGGAGCGGGGAGGGCTCCGAGGCCGCCGCGTCCCATATCGACCTCGTCGGCGGAACGCACGCGAATCAGGGTGAGCACGAGCAGCAGCACCAGTCCGGCGGCCAGCGGGACCATCATCCAGTTGAGGACTGTGGTATCTCGACGCATGCGGTCAGGGTGGGGACTGCGGGACGACCGTGCAGACCACGAGTTCGAGTTGGACCTGTTCCGCGGCGTCGAGTTGGTGGCGGCGAACCAGGAAGTGGTCGAGGAACAGGGCAGGGCGCGCGGCGAGGTCTTCGGCGAGTCCGGCGGTTTTGACCTCCTCTGGAGTGAGGGCCAGGGCCATCAGGAGGCGGCCGAGGGCATCCATGTTGCCCACGGTGGTGAGATGGACGCGGAGGGAGACCCAGGCTTCGGGGGCGGGGCGCGGCGCGGGCTGGAGTCCCGGAAGGAGAGGGCCCAACTCGGGAGGGTCCTGCAACGGAAGGGACTCCACGGAGACCTCGAGGATTTCGCGCACACCGGCGCGAATGGCGGTACGGAGCACGCGGTTGACGGTGGCGAGCTGCACCCAAAGGAGTTCGGGGCGTGCGAGTTCGGGTTGATACCTTGGGAAGCCGCGGGGCAGCCCGGGGGTGATCGTGACGCGGGAGGCTTGGGCGAGTGCGGCGAGTTCCTCGAGACGGCGCTGCGACTCGTTGAGGAATTCGACCAGCTGAAAGGGTTCGTCGAGCCGGGCGCGGATTTCGACGGGGAGTTCGATGCGGGGGCGGGCCGTGCGTTCGGCGTCGGCGAAGCGGGCGGAGGCGCCCTGGAGGGAGATCAGGCGTTCCTCGACGCGCTGGAAATCGGTTCCGCGGGGGAGACCGGCTTCAACCATGGCGTCGGAGACCGCCTGGCGCAGTTGCTTGAGGGGTGCTTCCTGGTCTGCGACTCGTTCGGCGAGCGGGCGCAACGCGCCGAAGTACACGATGGCCAACGCGATGGCGGCCATGAGCAGCAGGCGCTGGAGCGTGGCGAGGCGAAGGTTCATCGGGTCGCACGCGGCAGGCGCGGGCTGGCGTTGGTGGCGTCGTTGCGCAGGGACGATTGCCGGAAGCCCGTGCGTGGTTCGCGGTTGGTGCTGGCCGACCGCGGGATGGGGATGGGGGGCAGCAGTTCCGCCTCCGAGAGATTCAGTTCCAGGGCGAAATGGCGCTCGGCGAAGACCAGGTTGGAGGACACCAGTTCGCGGCGTCGCTCTGGGGGCAAGGCATCGACATTGCGGAAAAGCGGGTAGCGCTTGAGTTCACCCACTAGTTCGCTGAGCGCCTGGCGCATTTGTTCGCCCTGAGGAACGAGGCAGATCTCGGCAACGATGGCGCGCGCGGGAGGCGGGGAGTTGGTGGCGGTGGCGTAGGGCGTGGAGCTTGTACGAGGGTCGAGCAGGCGCGGGGGCGGGGGGCTGGCGTTGAAGTTGTTGCTGCCGGAGGCGTAGCTGATGGAATCCGCGAGCAGGACATACCAGTGGTTGGCATTGGTGCGCTGGCGTTGGATGACACCCAGGGACTGGAGGGTCTCGACCGTCTGACGTTGGCGCTCGAGGACGGGCCGGAAGGCGTCCATGCGGGCGTTGAAGCCCTCGGCCACGGCGCGGATGTCTTTCGCCTGTTGGAGGGCGGTGGCGGCCTTGCGCTGCCACTCCGCTTTGGCGGCGAGCCGCTGGGATTGATGGAGCATGGCGACCAGGAGGGCCACCCCCAGCATAGCGACCAGGGCGAGGTTGGTGGAGAGCAGGGCGCGCCAGACGCGTTGGCGTCCCCAGAACGCGCGGATCTCCTGGGGAAGCAGGGAGGGGGCGGGCGGCCCGCGATGAAGTCCCAGCAGAAGGGCTCCCCAGGCGGTGGCAAAGTCTGCGCGCAAGGCGACCCCTGGAGGTGAAGGCCAGGCCTGGAAGCGGCGTGGACCGAGCGCGGCGAGGGACTCGGGGAGGTTGGGTTGGAGCGCCCCGCCGCCGGCGAGGAACGCGGGCCAGGCAGCGTGGCCGGCGGCGGTTTCGGGATGCTCGTCAGCCCATTCGCGGACGGAGCGTTCGAGTTCGGCCAGCCAGGCAGCGATGGAGGCGGCGTAGTGCGGGTGTCCTCCCGCGGGGAGCGCCGGGGGTGGTTCCGTCCGCTTAAGGACTTCGGCGGCCTCAAACGAACCGGCGCGGTCGGCGGCCAGGGCTTCGGTAAAGGAGCGTGAGCCGACCGGAAAGGCGATGCAGGAGACGGGGGCGCCGCGCACCACGAGGGTGACTCCGGTGTGATCATGCCCGAGGTCGACGAGGATGGCTTGCTGCGTCGCGGGTTGGGCGGCGCGGAAGGCGGCGGCGAGGGCGTCGCCGGCGGGCACAATATCGAAGACGAGTTCCTCCGCCTCGGTGTAGCCGGAGAGCAGTTGCTGCCGGTCCTCCTGACGGCAGAAGGCGGCGATGACAGGTGCGTGCGAGCCGGCGGGCATGGGCGACGCGTCGCGCTGGCGGACGGCGTCGAACGCCCACGCGGTATCCGACAATCCGCCAATGCTGCTGGCCTCGCGTTCCGCGGCGGCGCGGATCACGGCGGGGTCGCTCGAGGCGACGTCGAGCACTTGGCGCAGGATCTGGTAAGGAGGGGCGACGACCACCACCGCCTCGGGGTTGGCCTCTTTGAGTCGGCGGCGCACCTCCTCTCGAATCTCCTCGGTGGTGGTGAAACCCTCCTCATGGGCGTCCACCGTTTCCGAGCGGAGCAGTTGAGGTCGCCCGCGAGTGACGGCGGCGAAGAGGATGCGGGCGCGCTGCCCTCCGGCATCCACCACGGCAAAATGCCGGGCCGGAAGCGTCAGCAGGTTCGCGAGGTGCGCAGCTGGGAACGGGGCGGCCACGGCGGCTACTGTTCTTCGCCCGGAGTGACGAAGCGGATGAATTCACCGCTGTCCGAGAGGATGGTGGCGGTGACGAAGATGAGCAGGTACCGGGGTCGGTCGACTTCGGTTCGGTTTCGGAAGGCGGCGCCGATGATGGGCAGGCTGCCCAGGATGGGCACGGACTCGACGAACGTCGTCTGCTCGCGCGACAGGACACCGCCCATGACCACCGTTTCGCCGGATTTGACCGAGACGCGGGTGGCGATTTCCTGAGTGCGATATTCGGGCAGCTTGATATCGAACGAACTGACCGGGCGCCCGGCTTCGTCGACGTCCGTGATGGTGGCGAAGGTGGCGAGGCGGACTTCGCTGTTCACGCGCGGGTTGAGGGCGAGGAGGATGGTTTGGCCGTCGCCACCGATGCTGGCGAGGACATCGAGGGTGACGCCGGAGGTGATCTTGGACGGTTTCCCTGCGGGGACGAGGGCGGACGAGGAGCGGCGCTCGAGCGTCTGGGTCTTCACCTGGTATTCCTCGTAGTAGTACTGGACTTTGCCGTCTTCGATGCTGGCCGGGCGGTTGTTGACGAGGGTCAGGCGGGGAGCGCTCAGGGTCTGACTCTCACCGCTTTGTTCGAGTGCGTTGAGCGTCGCCGAAAGCGTGCTGCGATCGAGAATGTTGGTGAACACCTCCTGGATGCCGCTGCCCACGTTGAATCCGAAGCCGGTGAAATCGATGGGGGAACCCTGCACCGTGGCGCCCCGGCTGGATTCCCATTGCACGCCCAACTGGAGGAAGGCCGCTTCGGTGATGGTGATGAAGCGCGCCTCGATCAGCACCTGCTGGATCGGGCGATCGAACTCCTCGATGATCTTGTCCATCACCTGCAGTTGTTCGGTGGTGCCGGCGGCGAGGATGACGTTGCGTTCGTAGTCGATCTGGTATTTGGAGCCCTTGAAGAAGTCGATGATGGCCTGTTCGATGGCGGTTTTCACCGGGGCGTTGTCGCGGACGAACTGCTCGATCTTCTTGGTTTCGGTGAGTGCCGTGACCTGTCCCTGCGGGTTCATGGCCTTGGTCTGCACCACCTCGCTGGCGCCGAATTCGGCGGGCAGGACGAATCCGTGGCGCAGCTTGTAGAAGCGGGTTTCCTCCTGGAGTTTCTTGGGATCCTTGCCATCGACGATCCAGATGAGGTCGGAACCGATCTGGAATTGGATGTCCAGGTTGCGCGAGACATAACGCAGGAACTCATCGAGGCGGACCTTCTCGAGATTGACGGAGAGCGACTGCTTGAACGCGGGGAGGTTTTTGTCGGCGACAAAATTGATGCCTTCGGCCTGGCCCAGGTTGAAGATGATCGTCTCGAGCGTGGCGTTCTCGAGATGCACCGAGACCTCCTTCTCGAGCAGGTTGGCCATGCGACCGCGGGCGGCCTCGATGTCGAACATGGGGCCCTTGCGGATGATGGTCTTGCCGTAGCTTTCGGGAATATAGCGCGAGTTTTCGATGCTCTCGATGGCGTCGCGGATGTCCTTCCGCGGGGGGAGTCCGCGGTCCTTTTTCTCCGTCAGCAGGTTGGGGATCGTGGGGTTGAAAACGGAGTTCTTCGCGTCGATCTCGCGGATCTTGTCCTCGACCTGTTGGGCGCGGCGCAGTTGTCGTTGCTGCAACACCCAGCGGTAGATGCGGTCGATGGCGGGATCGCCGAGGTTGGCCTCGTACAGCTCGCTGGCTTTGCGCTCCGCCGTCTCCCAGTCCCCTTCCTCCGCCAGCTTGAAGATGCCCTTGATGCTGTCGTCATGGACGGAGTCGTAACGCACCCGCGGCTTCTTGAGCGGTTTGGAGGGTGGATTGCCGGCGGGATCGGACGGCGAGGCTTTGGTGCTCGCCGGCGTGGCGGCACTGCTCACGTTCTCGGATCCGGCCGGGGAGCTGGCGGGGGTTTCGGCAAGCTTCGCCGAGTCGGTGGGCGTCGTGGGCGCAATGGGAGCGGGAGCGGGAGCGGAAGCGGGAGTCGTGGCAGACGTTCCCGTCACCGCGGGGGCCGGGGGCTTTTCCGTGGTGCCGGGGCGTGGCGGTCCGGCTCCAGGACCGCGGCAGGACACGAGGATCGTGATGGCTGCGAGGAGCAGGACCGCCAGAGGCAGACGGATCGCGCGGGTGCGGTCTTGTCGCATACTAGGATCGAGACGCCCCTCCCGTGCATCTCATTCAGGGCCAAATGACAATGTCGGTCGCGGTGGGTCTCGTGACTTGTTGTAGCCGCCGAGGCTGCTCCAAGCCAAGCCGAGATTCCCACGGCGGTGGAATTCCCTCTTGGCCGCGAGGGGATCCCGCCTATGGTGCCGCCGCCCGCGGACGGTGCGGGCGCGCATGCGACTGATTGGTCATTTGGACAGCGAAGGCCTGGCACTCCGCCTGAGTGGACACCTTGGGGCGCAGGGAATCCTGCACCAGGTGGAAGAGGATGAGTCGGCCTACGCGGTGTGGGTGTATTCGGAGGAAGACCTGGAGCGAGCGCGGGCGGCGTACATGGCGTTCATGTCGAATCCGCAGGATCCCCGGTTCCGGTTGGTGACGCCGCCGCCACGGTTGAGCCAGGAGGCGCCAGGCTCGGCGGGAGCGCCCCCACCCCCACCCAAACCGGCCGGGCGGGCGCCGCGGGCAAACCTGGATCGTGCAGGGGGGAACGGGGAGGGCACGATTGCGGTGACGGTTGGGATACTGCTGGTGTGTTTGGTGCTGGCTTGGGTCACCAAGTTGGGCGGGGAGCACCCGATCGTCCGTCATCTGCAGATCTCGGAAGTGCCGTTCGGTCTTTTTGGCCGGTTTGTGCGCCTGGAATTGTTTCTGCCCGAGGTGTTGCGGGGCGAGGTGTGGCGATTGTTCACTCCGGCGTTGCTGCATTTCAGCGTGGCGCACGTGTTGTTCAATCTGTGGACCTTTTGGGATTTGGGACGCCTGATCGAAATCCGGCGGGGGTCGTCGAGGTTGCTCGCTCTCATCATCGGGATCGGGGTGATTTCGAATTTGGGCCAGTACCTGGTCAGTGGGCCACGTTTCGGTGGGATGTCTGGCGTGATCTATGGGTTGCTGGGGTATGCGTGGATGATGGGCAAGTATCGTCCCTCGGCGGGGATCGCGCTGCATCCGCAGGTGGTGGTGATGATGTTGGTGTGGTTCGTCATTTGCCTCTCGGATGCCCTGGGGGTTCAGGTGGCGAACACGGCTCATGGCGTGGGGTTGGTGGCGGGGATCGTGTGGGGGCGGTGGGCGGCCTCGCGCGGTTGAATTGATTAGCGAATGTATTTGGTGGTCGCACGATGTGCCGCCAAACACACATTGGTTTCGCGGTGTCCGGGATCTAGTTTGACCGCGGGCCTGAAGTCTTTCTACTTTGGTCCCCACAGACCCTGACACCATGAAGCATCCGCTGACGCCCCGCGAGCGCTCGAATCGCGGTTTCACTCTCATCGAGCTGCTGGTTGTGATCGCGATCATTGCGATTCTCGCCAGCATGTTGCTGCCGGCCCTCGCCAAGGCGAAGAGCAAGGCGGACGGCATCAAGTGCATGAACAACACCAAGCAGCTGATGCTCGCGATCAAGCTGTATGCTGGTGACAACGAAGACTGGCTGCCGCCCAACCCCGATGACGGCAACACGCGTCCGGGTTACAACTGGTGCCCAGGTTCGGCCGGCATCGGGCAGGGTGAGGAGTTCAACTCCGATATTTTCCGGAACACGACCAACA
>JADLFD010000598.1 GCA_020845805.1 Verrucomicrobiales bacterium
CCCGGTCTTGCGTCCCCAGGCATTGGTGCGGCTCGTTGCTTGAACGCTTTGCTCACCACGCTCTGGCGCAGCCGGAAGCAATATGCGCGGCGACCGACACGCTGGTACTCACCTATGCGGAGGCGGATCAGCTAAGCCTGCGCATCGCCGCCCAACTTCCCGACTCCCGCTCCAACCCCGGAGTCGTTGCCCTCATCGCCGCCCGTCACCCCTTCCTGACCGCCGCGCTGCTCGGAGTCATCAGATCCGGCCATGCCTTCCACTTGATTGAACCTAAGTACCCACTGTCGCGAATCCAGCAATGCCTCCGATACGTGAAGCCCTGTGCCGTGTTGGACGTGCGCCCTGATCCCGCGCCAATAGACGACCCATTCGCGAGTCTTGAACGCGAGTTTCCAAGTGCGACGCATATCCGCATCACGGAATGCACCGAGGCCCACCCCTCGTCCGCCCGGCCGAGAATCCCCGCGGAACCCGGCCCGGACGATGTGCTCTATGTCGCCTTCACCTCAGGCACCACCGGCGTGCCCAAAGCGGTCTGGGGTGGACACGCGCCCATCTCCCACTTCTTTGAATGGCAGACCACGACCTTCGATATTCGACGCCACGATCGCGTGAGCGTCCTGAGCGGACTCGCCCATGATCCGTTGCTGCGGGACGTGCTGATGCCCTTGTGGGCGGGTGCCAGTGCACACTTCCCCCCCCCGCAGGTCTATGCCGAACCGGGAACGCTCTTCGAATGGCTTTCCGAAATGAAGATTTCGGTGATGCATCTGACACCATCCCTGGCGCATCTCGCGCTGCGTGTCCCACGGCGCCTCGCTTCCGCCACGCTGACGTCCCTGCGCCTAGCCTACTTCGGAGGGGAACCGTTGACGTTCCAACTCGCTCGCCGCTTCGGTTCGCGTGCTCCCGAAGCCCGGCTCATCACTTGCTACGGAGCAACGGAGACGCCTCAGGTGATGGCTTTCCACGAGGTAACACCCGGTTCCGAATCCCAGCTTTCAGGCCTTGCCGCGGCCGATACCGTTCCCGTGGGGCAGGGCATCGACGGCGTCGAACTTCTGGTTCTCGATGAAAAACAGGTACCCTGCCCACCCGGAATAGCCGGCGAGATTTGCATTCGTACCCCTTACCGAGCCCTGAAGGTCGAGGACATCCACGGCCAGCCGACCGCCAGCTACGTCGTGAATCCTGCGACCCACGATCCGACGGACCTGCTCTACCGCACCGGCGATTTTGGGGTGGAACTCCCCCATGGTTCCGTCGCCTTTTCGGGACGTCGCGATCGGCAGGTGAAGATCCGCGGGTTCCGCATCGATCTCTCAGAGATCGAAGCGCAAGTGGCGGAATGTCCCGGCGTGGGACGCTGCTACCTCTTTGTGCACCCAGCGCCAGACCACGATTCCCTGGTACTACTGGTCAACGCATCCGGGGCTGAAACGCCCACCACGGTGGGTATAGCTGACTGGTTGCGGGCACGATTGCCCGAATACATGGTGCCCGAGCACATCGCCTTGGTCGACCCGTTCCCGGTAACGCCTAACGGCAAGATCGATGGGGCTCAACTGCGGGAACGCTATGCGCCCTCCGCGCAGGCTTCCCCGCCGCCACTCGCCTCGAGTGACGCTTCGGACCAGGTCGCCATCTGCCAGCGGATCGCACATTCATTGGGAGCCACGGCGGGGACCCTCCCGGCCTTGGACTCCCTGAGGTTGGTCGAGTTGTCCTGTGCTCTGGAGGACGCCTTCGGAGTGCGCATCGCGGTTGGCGAACTCAAAGGCAAGCGGACACCGGCCGATCTGGCCGCCCTGGTGAAGCAACGCCAGGGGAGTGACACCGCCATGGATTCCAGCACCTCCCGCAGGATTCCTCCTCCCCCAGTCCCAATTCCTGCCCCTCCCTCCTCGCCGAGCTTGTTGCCACGCAACGAGTCGATCCTCCGCGGGGTTCGGAATCGCATTCTCCAACTCCTTGCCCGGGTCGCCCCCGACGCGCTTCGGGTGCGGTTCCATCGCTGGCGGGGCGTCCAGATCGGAGCCGGCGCTTCCATCGGTTACGACAACATTATCGAGACCTCCTACCCCTGGCTCGTCGCCCTCGGAGCCCACGTCAACATCGGGATGCGCGTCACCATCATCGCCCACTTCCGCGGCATGGGCGCCATGAACCAGGGCCCGACCGTGGTGATCGGTGACGGGGCGTTCGTGGGACCCGGCGTGATCATCCTGCCCAACGTGCGCATCGGCGCGGGCGCTGTCATCTCCGCGGGCAGCGTGGTCAGCACCGACATCCCCGAGCTCTGCTTCGCTCAGGGCAATCCCGCTCGCGTGGTCGCGCGTTGCGGCATTCCGCTGACCGGCAAGACCACCTATTACGAGTTCCTCGACCGCCTCATGCCTCTGTAACCCCTGTGCTCTCCGCTCCCGCCACCCCCCCCCACTCGAGCCCCAGCCCGGCCGTCCCGCGCCCCGCGCGCCCGGTCTATGGCCTCATGGGCGTCGCCGTCAGCTCCGGAAATCGCGGAGTCCAGGCGCTCGGGGCCTCCCTCGTCCAGCTCCTCTCCAGCGCCAACCCCGAGGCGGACGTCACGCTCTTCCTCATCCATCGCGAGAATCGCGCCGTGCCGTTTCGCGTCTCGGGACAGCTGACCGACGTCCCCATGGTGAATGTCCGGATGTCGCCCCGGTCGCGTCCGACTCAACAAGTGGGAGTCGTCCTCCTCTTCTCGCTGTTGCACCGCTTCCTCCCCATTCCTGCCTTGCGCCGCGCCATCCAGCGCTGGGTCCCCTGGATCGGGTCCGTGGCGCGCTCCGCGTTCATCGGGGACGTCCGCGGCGGGGATAGCTTCAGCGACATCTACGGGATGCAGCGGTTCCTCACCGGATTCGCCCTGGCCTGGAGCGTCATCCTCGTGCGCGGCACGATGGTCCAATTCCCGCAGACTTACGGACCGTTCAAAAGCCCGGTCGCGCGCGGGCTCGCCCGTTTTCTGCTCCGGCGATCCTCTGTGAGCATCGCGCGCGACCGCGAGAGCCGCCGCGTGGCCCAGGACCTCCTCGGCCCACAAACACAGGTCTGGCAGTGCCCGGATGTCGCCTTCTCCCTGCAGCCGCTGCGACCCGCCCGCGTGGAACTCGCGCCCCCGCTCTTCGGACCCGCTCCCGCCCGCCTCATCGGGGTCAATGTCAACGGGCTCATGTATCGCGGCGGATACACGCGCAACAACATGTTCGGCCTGCAGGTCGACTATCCGCGCTTCCTCACTGAGGTCTGTGAAGCCCTGCTCCGCGCCAGTGACGCGGAAATCTGGCTCGTCCCCCACACCTTCGCCCCCGCGGACAATGTGGAGAGCGATCAACAGGCCAGCCGCGAGTTGCTCGCGTCGCTGTCGCCCGA
>JADLFD010000599.1 GCA_020845805.1 Verrucomicrobiales bacterium
ACCCGGCCGAGGGCACCTACCTGGCGTGGCTCGACTGCAACGCACTGGAGTTGCCCGGGAACGACGCCTGCGGCTGGTTCCTGGAGAACGCGCGGGTCGCGTTCGGCGATGGGAAGAACTTCGGTCCACAGGGCGAGGGATTTGTGCGGATGAACTTTGGGTGTCCGCGCCCGCTGCTGGAGGAGGGGCTGGAGCGGATTGCGAGCGCGCTTGCGGGGCGGTAAGGGCACGACGGATTTGGAGCGGTCGGCCCCGCGCAACGGGACCCCGGGTGGCGCTGACGGCGCCCCGATCAATCGGTGACCTTGTCCCACGAGGCCCGTCAAATGAACATCGTTACCCTTGAGCGCGCTCGCCTTCGGGCGGCCGGCCTTGGGACGGCAGTTGCCGCACTTCGGCGGGCATCGCGGCTGAACGCGAGCTCGGGCGAACCCGGGACACTCAGGCGGAGGCTACCCGCCGGTAGCGGTAGCCCGTCCCCCGGACGGTCTCGATAAGGCCGGCCTCCGCTCCAAGCTTCTTCCGGAGCGACTGGACGACGACATCGACAACGTTGCTGGCTGTTGGCGTTGCGTAGTTCCAGACCGCCTCCATGAGCTCGTAGCGCGAGACCGCCTTACCGGGATGATCGTGGAGGTGGCGCATGACGCCGAACTCCAGCGGCGTCAGTCCGACGCGACCCCACGGCAGCACGAGTTCGCGCCCGGCCGTGTCGAAGATGTCCATGGGCGGGCGGGCGTTGGCCGCGACTTCATCGCCCACGAGGTTCGCGAGCCAGGAGTCCACTGACCCGGGGCCCATGTCCAACACGAACGAGTAAACCGGCTCGTCACCGACGTTGACGGTCGCGGCGGGGATGGGCCGGAAACCGAGCCGGGTCGCGACTTCGGCGTATTGGCGCGGCGCGACAAGGGCCATGTACACCCAGCGCAGGACACCGCGCATTTCGAGGTAAGCGCGTTTGGCGTCGACCCACGAGGCGGCCTGGGTGGGGGAGGGCGCCTCGCCCCTGTTCCGGTCGAGCCAGCGGCGGACAACAAGAGCACGGGCGGGATCTTTGCCGGCCAGGTCCGCGAGGATCGCGGCCGCGACCGGATCTCCGGCGAGGACTGCCGGATCCAACTCCGACCCGCGGGCCATCACGTAGAAGCCAGCGACGGCGCCCTCATTATCCCGGGCGACGTGGAACGCATCCTGCTGGTGCCTCCACCAGAGATCGAGGACATGGCGCTGGGCGGGGTCGTGGCGAGCGGTGATTCGGCGGACGGCCGCACCATCGGCGAAGGTAGCGGGTTCGACCACAAGCGGATGGGGGCCGCTCGGGAAGAAAGCCTCGCGGAGGACCGGGTTTTCGAGAAGGAACAGAAGGTTCGCGGTGCAGCGCCACAAGTCGGAGGCCCTGGCGCGGTGGCTTTCGTCCTGAAGGAAGGCCCAGGCCGCATGCCGGTATCTGCGGAGGGCAGAGGGGTCGCGGGCTTCCATGCCGGCAGCAATGGCGTCGCGGACGGCGTCGTGGATAAAGAGGCCCTCGCGGCTGCGCTCGGCGAAGGGAAGCTCCGCGAGCCGGTTGAGAGCCTGGTGGGCATCGGAATCCGGCAGGAGCGCCTGCAGCAATGGCTCCGTGACGCAACGGACCACCGAGGCGGCTTCGAGGGCTGTGCGCGCCGCGGTGTCCGGCACGGAGTCGAGGAAGGCTTGGGAGAGATGTTCGATGACGGCGTGGGCGGTACGCCCTCCGACTTCGTGGTCCTGATCGGCGGTGGTGAGCGATGCGGCCATGCTGAGCGCCAGCGGGTGGCCGCGTGCGAGCCGGTTGATCGCGGGGCGGGCGGCGTGCGGGACCCGGACGCGGTCGAGATAACAGTCTGACTCCTCTGCGGCCAGCGGCTCGAGACGGAGGCTGCGGAAGAGCCCGTGCCAGCCGGGCGCCGCATGCCATGCGGCGGATGGCGGGATACGTCCGGCGATGAGCACTCTCGCGCTGGTCGGTAGCGCGGGAACCAGGGCCTGCCGCACCCAGGTGTCGAGGAGGCGGAAGTTCTCGTAGGTATCGAGGGCGATCACGATCCGGGGGCCGAGTCCGGCGATCGACGCCGCCGCCTCGCTCAGGGAATCGAGGCGGCAATCGAGGGCGGTCGCCAACGCGGCCAGAAACCCTCGCGGCGTGGGCTCGACTGTGCGGCAGTCGAGCCGGACGACCGGGACAGCCCGGCCGACGGCGTTCGCGGCGAAGGCATCGAGAAGCGTGGACTTGCCGATCCCTGCAATGCCGTGGACGTAGGCGACGAGTGGACCTTCTCCGAGCAGCCCGGACAGGGCAGCCATCTCGCGCTCGCGGCCCACGAAGGTCTCGAGCGCACGTGCGGAAACGAGGTCCCCAAGCCGTTCGGCCATTGCACGCTGCCCCGGGGTCAGTCTACCGCACGCCTGCAACAGCCAGGCCGCGAGTGGGTGTGGTTCAAAGTTTTGCGTGGCGTGGCGTGACGGCTGGGTAGCGCTTCCAGGGGTGGTGCTCAGTGGGACGGCCGGCGATCGAGCGAGGTGGACGAGGAGGGCGTGGCCGGCGAGAGGGAGGTTGAGCGAGCCGCTGGTCGTGGCGACGGGCTCGCTGGAGCCTCGCGGTGTGCCGGCGTTGGGCGGCAATGCGTGGCCAATCGGCAGCCCAGCGGTTGCTGCAAGTGATGCTGCGCAAGGCCAACATCGGGTTGACGTTGGAGCGTGACCAGTGCATCCCGGCGC
>JADLFD010000600.1 GCA_020845805.1 Verrucomicrobiales bacterium
ACCACCTTCAACCCCGAGGATCGTCACGGGGCCACCCGCCAGCTCAACCCTCAGCAACTCGACGATCTCGCCGAATTCATCCTCTCCCTATGAAACTGCGCCCCCTCGGAGCCACCCACCTCCACGCGTCCGTCGTCGGTCTCGGCACCTGGGTTCTCGGCGGTGGCGCCGTCTGGGGTCATGATCCCAACGACGCGGAGTCCGTCCGCGCCGTTCACGCCGCACTCGACGCCGGGATCAACCTCATCGACACCGCGCCCGCCTACGGCTGGGGACGCAGCGAGGAAGTCGTGGGCAAGGCCATCCGTGGGCGTCGGGATGAGGTCATCCTGGCCACCAAATGCGGCCTCTGGACCGAGGACGACCGCGGCTCGTTCTTCACCGAAATGGACGGCCGCATCCTGCGCCGCAGCCTGCGTCCGGACACCATCACCCTCGAGATCGAGCGCAGCCTGCAACGGCTCGGCGTGGAGTACATCGATCTCTATCAGACGCACTGGCCCTCGGTGCCACCGGACTTCACCCGCATCGAGGACACCATCGCGTGCCTGCTCGCCCTCCGGGATGCCGGCAAGATCCGCGCCCTCGGCGTGTGCAACGTCTCCGTCGACGAACTGCACGAGAACCTGCGCCACGCCGGCGACGCACTGGTCAGCAACCAGTTCCGCTACTCCATGCTCCACCGCGATGCGGAGAGCGACATCTTGCCGCTCTGCGCGCACATACACCTGGCGACGCTCACCTACATGTCGCTCGAACAAGGTCTGCTCACCGGTCGCATCGGCATGGATCGCGTGTTTCAGCCCTCGGAATTCCGCAGCAACGAGGCGTGGAACCCCTGGCTCACGCTGCCCAACCGACGGCGTGTGCTCGACCTCCTCGCTTCCTGGGCCGACCTCACCCAGCGCTACGAGTGCACCCTCGCGCAACTTGTGATCGCCTGGACCGTGGCCCAACCCGGCGTCACCCACGCCCTCATCGGCGGTCGCACCGTGAGCCAGGTGTTGGAAAACGCCAAGGGCGGCGGCCTCACCCTCTCCGCGGAAGACCTGTCGCGCATGCGCCGTGACGTGCTGGCGCTCGGAGCCCCCGCGACCCAGCCCCAACCGGCCTGAACCCGGACCCTTCTCCCACCCCGGACTCCACATCCCACACCTATTCCCGGCCCCCCGCCTGCGTCCTGATCCCATGAACTCGCCTCACCGCCGCCCGGCCTCGGAGTCCGCCCCCAGCCCCACGATCCCACGGCGTCCCGGCTCCGGTCTGCTGAGACGCTTCGCGGCGCTCTCGTTCGCGTTGGGGGCAATGGCCGCGGGGACCTCTGCCGCCCTGCCTCCCGTCGATCTCACCGAGGTCAACCCGACCGCGCTCCGACTGGCCATCGAGGACCTGATCGCCACGCACGGCGACCAGTATCCGCAAGGAGCCGAGTACCGGCGTCGGTGGGAAGCGCTGCAGCAGCAGTCGGAGCGGGCAGGCGCCGATCGCTCGACACTTCGTCAGCCCTGGACTGACCTGGCGCGCGAGGCCCTGCTCGCCAATCCTCTGCTCGACTTCGACCGCATCCTGCTGCTCCAACGCCGCACCCGCGCGCCGGCGCGCAAGGCCGAGGGTGGCTCGCTGGGCATCGGGACGTCCAACTGGTCGACCAGCGATACCCTGGCGCGCGAGAAGGAGTTCGAGGATTCGCTCTCCGTGCTCTCCCAACTGCGAGGCACTCCGACCCTGGCGCGTGTCTATCGTCCTCCCGGCCGCGAGACCCTCGTCGACCCCGTGTTGCATTTCGATGCCGACCGCGTGTTGTTCGCCATGAATGGGGCGAGCGAGAAGAACTGGCGCCTCTGGGAAATCCGGTTGGGGGAAAGCACCGCGCGCCAGGTCACTCCCGACCACGGCCAGGATGTCGCGCACTTCGACGGGTGTTACCTGCCGGACGACCGTATCCTCTTTGCCTCCACCGCGGCGTATCAGGGGCTTCCCTGCCTGTTCGGCAGTGATGCCATGACCTGCCTGTACCTCTTCGACCCCGCCACCCGTCGCACGCGACAGTTGACGTTCGAACAGGACAGCGACTGGTGCCCCACGCTCCTGCCCAACGGCCGCGTCCTCTACCAGCGTTGGGAGTACACCGACCAGTCGCACGCCAACTCGCGCATGCTGTTCCACATGAATCCCGACGGCACCGATCAGCGCGAGTTCCGCGGCAGCGGCTCCTGGTTCCCCGGCTCCTTCTTCTATGCCAAACCCATCCCGGGTTCGGTCACCCAGGTCATCGGAATCGCCGGTGGTCACCATGATGTGGCGCGCGCCGGACGGCTTCTCCTGCTCGATACCGCGCAGGGACGACGCGATGCGGAAGGCATCGTCCAGGAGATCCCGCGCCGGGGGCAACCCGTCGTGCCGGTGGTTCGGGACGGCCTCGTCCGCGACACGCAGCTCTATCCGCAGTTCCTCACCCCCTCGCCCCTCAGCGCGAAGTATCATCTCGTCGCGGCCAAACCCACGGCGGACTCGCTCTGGGGCATCTACCTCGTCGACACCTTCGACAACGTCACCCTGCTCGCCGAGAGCGAGGGCGAAGCCCTGCTGTGGCCCACGCCCCTGCGTGCGCAGCCGCGCCCGCCCGTGCTGCGCGATCGCGTCGATCCCGAACGCGACACCAGCGACGTGCTGGTGGCCGATGTCTATGCCGGACCCGGGCTCGCCGGCGTCCCGCGCGGCACGGCGAAGCAGTTGCGCGTGATCGAGTACTACTTCAGCAAACGCGGCATGGGCGGGCTCTACGGGTCGCTGGGCGCCGACGGCCCCTGGGACATCAAACGCATCCTCGGCACGGTGCCGGTCGAAGAGGACGGCTCCGCGCACTTCACCATGCCAGCCAACACCCCGGTCTGCGTCCAACCGCTCGATGCCCAGGGACAAGCCCTGCAACTGGAACGCAGCTGGTTCGTCGGCATGCCCGGCGAACGGGTCTCCTGCATCGGCTGCCACGAAAGCCCGCATGCCGCCGCGCCCGGCCGCGCCGCGCTGGCCCTGCGTCGTGCGCCCACCACCATTGAGCCGTGGTTCGGACCCGCCCGTGGTTTCGCCTTCGTGCGCGAAGTGCAACCCGTGCTCGATCGTCATTGCGTGAGCTGTCACGACGGCACCACGGATCACGGGCGCCCTGGACCCGGCCAGGAGATGCCCGACTTGCGCGGGGGACGCATGCTCGCCGACTGGAACACGCAGATGCCCGGCCGATGGGAAGGCGGGGGAAAGTTCACCACCAGTTACTGGGAACTGCAGCGGTTTGTGCGGCGCCCGGGCATCGAAGGCGACCGCCGCATGTTTACGCCGCTCGACTATCATTTCAGCACCACCGAACTCGGTCAGTTGCTGCGCAAGGGTCACCACGACGTGCACCTCGATGCCGAAGCCCATCAGCGGCTGGCGGCATGGGTCGACCTGAACGCGCCGTTCTATGGCACCTGGGGCGAGCTTTCCACGGTGACCAACGGCAGCAAACAGCTGCAGTGCGACCAGATCGCCCGCGCTTCCACCCGCGCCGCCGAGTTGCGCCGCGAGTTCGTGCCCTCGGGTCCATTCCCCGATTACGAGCAGGTGCCGGAACTGCCCCGCTACGACGCCACCCCCATTCCGCGACCGGCGGACACCGCCGCCACCCGACGTTCGATTCCCGCGCCATCCGCCGAGCTGAAGGATCTCCCGCACGTGCTCCCAGGTGGCACCCCCGGATCCGTCGTCCGCCTGCCCCTCGCACCCGGCGTCGACCTCGAGCTCGTGCGCCTGCCCGGTGGCGAGTTCCTCATGGGATCGAGCGACGGTCACCCCGACGAATCCCCCGTGGTGCGCACCGCCGTCCGACCGTTCTGGATGGCCCGGCTGGAGACCAGCAACCGTCAATTCCGTTCCTTCGACGCCGCACACGAAAGCCGCACCGAGGACCGCCACGGTTACCAGTTCGGCATCACCGGCCACGACCAGGACCAGCCCGCACAGCCCGCGGTCCGCGTCTCCTGGGAGGAGGCGTTGGCCTTCTGCGATTGGCTCACCAAGAAGACCGGGCTCCGCCTCACGCTGCCCACCGAGGCTCAATGGGAATGGGCGTGCCGCGCGGGCACAAGGACGCCGTTTCACCATGGGGGCCACGACTCGGACTTTGCGCCGCATGCCAATCTCGGCGATGCGATGCTCGCGCGTTTCGGGGGCGACCCCTATGTGCAGGACCACGGTGCCGCCGCGTTCAAGAATCCAAATCGCTACGACAACTCCATTCCCCAGGACGCGCGGTTCAACGATGGCGGGTTTGTGACCGAGCCCGTCGGGCGTTACCGCGCCAACGCCTGGGGTCTGCATGATCTGCATGGCAACGCGGCCGAATGGACCCGCAGCGCCTATCGTCCCTACCCCTATCGCGAAGACGACGGACGCAACGAGATCGGCGCCCTGCCCCGCTCGACCGAGCGCGTGGTGCGTGGCGGGTCGTGGCGGGACCGCCCATTCCGCGCCACCGCCAGCTACCGACTCCCCTACGCCCAATACCAGCGCGTGTTCAACGTGGGCTTCCGGGTCGTGTGCGAGGAATCCGACGACGCGATCACCACGCGCACCGCGCGCCTGGCACCGTGAAGAGCCGGCGTCCAGAGACGGGGTTCATCGACCCGGGAAGACACGGGCCAGGGACGCGATGGGCGAACTCGCACACTTCACGAGCCCGGCGGCGTGAAACGCGAGAAGGCCACCGCCTCGATCTCCACCAGGAGATCCGGGCGGCACACGTCCGCCACCAGATAGATCGCGGGCACTCGCGGCAACCGGCGTTCGACCACCTCACGGCAGGCCTCGTAGTCCTCGCTGCGCTTCACGTAGACCCGGAGTTTGGCGACATCGCGCAGTGTGGCCCCGGCACCTGCCAGCCCGAGCCGCTCGAAATTGGCCGGCGCCATGAGGTGCTCGATGTTGTCCAGCGTCTGCTCCGTCTGTCGCACCACGTCCCCGGGGTGCACGGTGCGCGAATCCACGATGCTGGCGGTCCCCGAGACCAGGGTGCTCACGAAATGGCCCTGCACCACGGCCATCGCGCGAGAGAACTTCGGCGATTGCGGCGAGTACGCCGATTCGTAGCGGCAGGCGGGGGTTTGCTGCGGGTTCTCGAGCGGCAGCAGGAAGACATCGGAACGTTGGGTGTCGAGCGCGAGGCAGGCCATGTCGATGCGCTCCCCGCTGGTCCCGATGCCCGTGCTGGCCGGGTAGATCGGGCTGGGTGCCCAGGGCGCGCGATGCCGGTGTCCAAACTGAATCTCGCGATAACAATCGGTTCGCGCCCGGTTCAGTTCCTGATACCGCTGCACGCCGTCCGCGCCCTCGGTGATCTGGTTCACATAAAGCCAGGTGCGCACGACCTGGTCCAACCCCACTCCCGCCAGGGCGAGTTGTTCGCGGAGTCGCGCAAACGCGGAACACGATTCCTGGTAGGGTCCTCGCGCCGTCGCGTCGCCACGCACCCCGCCGCAGTGCACCCAGCGGATGCCGTCCGATTCCACGGTCAATACTCCGGGCCCGGGACGCTGGACCTGCACCCGGGGCCCGCCGACGGCCCACAGTTCGAGGCCCAGCGCCGCGCCACAACACGGCGGCTGGCGCACGAAAGTGGCCACCGGCGACGCGTCGCCAAACGTCTCGCGCACGATCTCCCGGCAGGCCGCCTCGTCCGCGTCCTCACGCAGAAACACCATGAGCGTGGTGGGCGTCAGCGCCACGTTCTGTCGCCCCACAATGCAGCGCACCTGGGCAAACAATTCGCCGGCCTGTTCACGAAAGCTGCCGCGACCGCCCGGTACCGCCATGATGGCCAGACGCGCCAGGCCTCCGAGTTCGAGCACCGCATGACGCTCCGGACCCAGCTTCAGTTCGCAGGGAAGCCCGCAGGGCGCGGGATGGCGACAGGGGGTGGGGAGCGCGAGTTCGAATCGGGTTGCGGCTGGGACCGCGACCGCCGCCTCCGGCCGCACCGCGCCGGGAGCGCGGGAAGGAGTGATGGCCGGTCGGAGCGGTGTCATGCCGGAGAGTGGCACCCGCGCACGG
>JADLFD010000601.1 GCA_020845805.1 Verrucomicrobiales bacterium
CCAGCGCGCGCTGTTCATGCGGGAGGCGCAACTCGCCTCGCATCTCGAGCATCCCCACATCGTGACCGTCTCCGAAGTGGGGGAGCGGGATGGGACCCTGTTTTTGGTCATGCGGTTGGTCGAGGGACGGCCGTTGTCAGAGCGGTTGGGTGAGCCCTCGTTCTGTCCGACGGTGCGGTCGCGGGTCGAGTTTCTACGGAAGACGGTCGCGGCGGTGCATTACGCCCATCAACGAGGCGTGATCCATCGGGACCTGAAGCCGGGGAACATCCTGGTGGACGAAGCGGGCGATCCTGCGGTGGGCGATTTTGGTCTGGCCCGATGGCTGGCGCAGGAGTCCACCGTGACCTTGGGGGACGGGGCCATGATCGGCACCCCGGCGTTCATGCCGCCCGAGCATGCCGGGCAGGAGCGGGAGGATCCCACGGTTGCGGGAGATATCTGGAGCCTGGGCGTGATCCTTTACCTGATGCTCGCGGGTCGAGTCCCCTTCGAGGCGCCGACCCTGCCGGCCACGGTGCACAAGATCCTGCACGATCATCCGCCCGGACCCTTTCGCTTCTCGGCGCGCGCGCCACGGCCAGGAGTGGCTCCCGGCGAGTTGCTCGTCCATCCCCCGACGGATGTTCTTCAATTATCGAATGCCGCGCGGCGCGACCTCGAAAGCGTGTGTTTGCGCTGCCTCGAGAAGAGGCCGGCGGCCCGGTACGGGACCGCGGGGGAGCTGGCGCAGGAACTCCAGCGGTGGTTGGAGGGAATCCCGGTTCAGGCACGGCCCGCCGGAGCCATGGAAGTGACGGTGCGTTGGGTGGTGCGGCGGCCGGCGCTGGCCGCGGTGATCGGGCTGGGTGCGGTGGCGCTCGGAGCCCTTCTGCTGAGCGCGTGGCAGCGCCAGGTCAACGTGCGCACCGAACGGCTGCGACAGGTGTTCAACTACGTGGCGGACATGAATCTCGCGCAGCGCGGGCTGCAGGAGTCCAACGCCGTGATCTTCGAACGCGCCATGGCGGCAACCGTGCCCATACCTGGCGGCGAGGATTTTCGTGGGGTCGAGCTGGGTCTCCTGCGCCGGGAGGCAGCGACCCTGTTTCCCTCGCCATGGTTCGAGGCGGGGGAGCCGCTCTATCAGATCTCCGTGGCTCCGGGGGGGGACCGGGTCGCGACGGTGGGGAGCCGGCATGTGTATCTTCTGGATGCCAGCGGGGCCCTGCTCCAGCGGTGGGTGGTGGAGGCCGCGGAGACGGCCGCGGCCGTGGCGCTGAACCCGGCCGGGGACCAGATTGCCGCGGGCACGGTGCGTGGAGTGGAATTGCTCACCCCGGGGAGGACCAACCGGCTGCAGTTGGGCGGAGGGCGGATATCCCAACTGGCTTGGTCGGAGGACGGGCGGTGGCTGGCCACCGTAGGTCGGCCTAATCCCACCAATGACACCACTCAGATCGAAGTGTTCGATGCCCTCGAGGGACGGAGTCTCGGCACGCTCTCGGCGGGGCCCATCTCCCTGCGCTGGACGTCGACGGGTTTGCTCCGGTTCTCGACCTACATTGCGGAGGTCTTCGAGTGGGATCCACGGAAGCCCGCAGCGCAGCGACTCCAGCCCAACGGGTATCGCAGCCCGATGAACACGCTTTCACCCGGAGCCGAACGACTGGCGCGCACCTCCATATACGGATCTGTCCATGTCATCGAGGTGGGCAGTGGCCAAGTCTCCACTTTGGGACACGGGTTTCTGGGGGATGGCGCCCGGCTGGTGTTTTCTCCGGAAGGCCGTCGCCTGGCCGGCACCTCGTTGGGCGGGACGGTTCAGGTGCTCACGCTCGAGGGCGGTACGAACCTCGCGTCCGTGGTTTCCGTGTCGCCCGGTCACGGCGCCGCACTGTCGAGCATAGCCTTCGCGCGCGACGGCACGGTGTTGTTCAGCAGCGGCCTGGATGGCACCCTCCGTCGCCTCGCGCTCCCCCCTGAACCGCGGCGCGCCTACGAGGTGGTGGAACACCAACTGCTGACCGGGGCGGGGATCGGGCCCACCTTCAGTCCCGACGGGCGTTGGATTGCGCTCTTGGAGTCGCGGGGTTACCGCGGATCCCAGGCCGAGGAATCCACGCTGCTTTGGGACACACAGGGCCAGCGCGTGGCGGGGCGCCTGGGGGCGGAGGTGGTGGCCTGGGGGCCCCAGGATCTCGCGTTGACCTGGGATTTCGACGCGCGCTTGCGCATGTGGAATCTCGCGGATCCCGCGCAGCCCCGTGAACTCGCCCGATTTCGTCTCAACCCGGATCAGGATTGGCGTCTGGACACCAAGCTGACCGGGAACGGCCGCTGGCTGGTTTCGGTGGGGAACCGCGGCGTGCTCCAGGCTTACGATACGAAACTGGATCGGTTTACCTTCCTTGATGCGGCGACGATTCCACCGCGGGAATCCTTTCCCGGCCGTTCGCGTCCCGGCAGCGGGTCCGAGCAGACCACCCCGACGGGGGTGACGAAACCGGACTTCGGCTTCCTGGAATGTCCGGTCGACACCCCTTGGGCGTGCGTCACGATCAGCGACGGCCGCGTCGTGCTCTGGAACATCGCCGAGCATCGCGTGATCCCGTTGACGCGCGCGTCGGTGTCGTTCCTGGCGTATTCCTCCGATGGCCGATGGCTCGCACTGATGGATGTCCGTGATCAGTTCGTGCAGCTGTTCGACGGGCGGACGGGCGCGAAGGAGGGGGAACTGCACGGACACGAATCCGTGATCCAGACCGCGGTATTCACTCCCGACGGCCGCCAACTCGTCACCGGCGGAGCGGACAACGCCCTCGTGATTTGGAATCTCGAGACCCGCCGGGAGGTGTACCGCCAGCAACTCGATGCGGCCATCGTCTGGTTGCGGGTTTCTGGCGACGGCCAATGGCTGGTGTCGTCGTTGCTCCCCAACCGTTTTCTGGCCGCGGAGGGACGTCCGCGGCCCGGAACCCATCGTCTGTGGCGGCTGCTGCCGCCGGTGGGCCGCACTCGCCAGATTCCCGGCGACGTGCCTTCCGATTCCATCTGGGCACGGTACCGGGAAGTGGCGGCGCGGCATCCAGCGGAGGTCACCAACGCGCCGCCGACCACCCGGTGACGGGGTGTCGACGGGCTTCCGCTGACCGCGGCCGATGACGGCCTTCGGCCGGGAGAAGGGTCATGGGTAGTAGTAGCGCGGATCGGTCTCATCGGCCGCGCGCGCCGCCTCGAGCGCGACGGTCACGATCTTCTGCACGTTGACCGCGACCTGTTGCACGGCCTGGCTGGCGGCCTGGGCCACCTGGCCCACTGCCGCCGCATCGGTCGACGGGATCCCGCGTCGTTGGCGCAGCAGGCGCAACAGTTCCTCCACCTCAACGGGGGAGAGCACGCGGCTGCTCGTCTCCCGCAGGCGACGCTCCAGTTCGGCCAGGTTGGTTTCTCCGAATACCTCCAGCACCGGCACCGCGACAGCGCGTCCGGCTCCGGTCAGGATCTGCTCCAGGGTGGCGCCGTGACCGCCGAGTCCGTGGAGCACCGCCTCAATGAGGCCGCGGGTGCGGTCCAGTCGCACCGCCTGCGTATGGCGGTCGGCGATGCTGCGGGTGGCTCCCTCGAACTGCCGCTGCACGATGGCTTCGAGATCGTCGAGACTCGACCCCAGTTGCGCGGCCAGCTTGGCGCGAATGGTGCGCTCTTCGGTGGTCATTTGCGCCCGGGCCAGGGCGCGCGCGGCCAGGGTCTCGAGCACCGCCGCTTCCGGCAGGGCTTCCGAAGTGGGAGCCAGGGTCAGGATCCAATCCTCCACCACGGGGGGCAGGATTTCCGGCGGGAGGTCCCGGAGGGCGTCACGGGTTCGGAGATGGTCGACGACACGTTGTTTCAGCGCGAGGCGCGCGGCTTCGTTCATGATGGGGTGGGTCAAAAGGTAGAGAGAGAGGATTTCTTCATCAGAACTTTCGATGGCCGGCGAATAGTCTGACAGAAAATCGTGTCGACCTCCTTTCCCAGCGCCAGCCCGTCATCCGCTCCGGGCCTTCGCCCCTTGCGCCACATCCTGGAGCAGATGGGTCCGCTCCTGGGCGGCATTGAACCCTCGGCGGTCCAGGGATTGGAGCCAGGTTTCCCGCTGCTTCCAGAGGTGGACATCGCCTCGGGCGCGATGGCGCTGGGGCCATTCCCGGAGGAGATCAAAGCGCTCGGCCGGCTTCGGGATGGCTGTTATCGGCTCTGGTTTGTGCCGGATTCGACCCACGGCAATCTGGTGACCTGGCCGGCGCTGCTCGGCACGCTTCGCCTCGAATCCCTCTCTCCCATGCATTGGGTGGCGTCGGGGGATTTTTATCGATCCGACGGTTTCTTCCGCGCCCAGCTCGATGCAAATGGCGCGGGCCTGGGACCGCTCATCGCCGGGCAGGAGGATGCGACCCGGACGATCCCTTCTTTTCCCCGGGACCAGTACCACGCCTATTTCCGAGTGCGTCAGGTTCGGATCGCGGCCAAGGCCGGCGGTGGCGATCTCGAGACGCGCGGAGTGACCCTCGACGTCGAGGTGACCCGTCTCTTGAACCGGGAGTTTGGCATCTGGGATCCGCCCGAGCCGGTGATGTTTCGGTTTCGCGCGGTGAAGGGAATGGAGCCCGAACCCGGCGGGCATGCGCGCGGCGCCGTCTTTGGCGTACGCCTGGCCAGCGGCCCCGAATTGGGGGAGTTGCACATGGAATGGGTCTCCCCGTACTTCCGGGAAGCGGTGGTGGAACTGGATGCCGAAGCAACGTTGCGGGTGCCCGAGGACAACGGGTCCACAGAAAACTGGGCCACCGTCTTTGCGCGCGCCGGTTGGCTGGTGCGATCCGAGACCGGGATGCTCGTGGCCCCCACGCCAGCGAGTGGACGCTGGACTTTGCGCGAACTGCACCAGGCGATGCTCAGGTCGCGGCGAGAAGCGGATCTGGACTCCGGTTGGCGCTATCACGTGACCGTCGTGCGGCACTTTGCCGACACCGTGGCGCCGTTGGGCATCGCGTTCGACCATGGCTCGGCCGATCTCAACGAAGTGCCGCGGGAGGGAGTGGCGCTGAACGCCGGGGCGCGTTTGCCCACGGATGCGGTGTACGGTCCCTACGGCGGGCGCCGGCTTCACGAGTGTCCGGATCTGTACTTCAACGTGGCGGTGCACGAGATCGGCCATGCCATGGGGCTGCATCATAACCACGTGGGTTATGGACTGATGGAACAGGTCTCGGGTCTGGCCGCCAGGGCCTCGGGAGGGCGGTTGACCTCTGGGGCGATGGCTCCCGAGTTTGCCCCCGACGATCTGTTCCGGCTCCGGCATCTGCCGGACGTGCATGTTCGGCCCGGGGGGACGCCGTGGGATACGACGGCCTCCGTCGAGGACCACGCGCATGCTATGCCTCGCCCGGGTGTCTCCAGCCCGCGGGGGTGGGTGCCGATCCCGCGCGAGCGCGGCGAGGTGTCGGGTCCGCTCTCCCTGACCATCAGCCGCATGCGTCTGAATCTGCCCCTGGGTGCACCCCTGCGGGTGGACTTCACGCTGTTGAATCCCGGTTCGCGAACCCTGGAGGTGCCTGCCCAGCTCAGTCTGGCGACTCCGTTTGTCCACGGGTGGGTGGTGGGGCCGGATGGTGGGGAGAACGAGTTCCGTTCCCTCTTCAAGCCCATCAACGCCGCGCCGCCGGTGCGGTTGGCGCCCGGAGGGTGGCAGGGGGGAAGCCTCACGCTGCTTCGCGGTCGGCGCGGTGCGCTGCTCGCGCGGCCCGGTTGGCACACGCTCTGGCTGGAGGTCTCCTGGCTGGACGGCGGTGAGCGTCGCTGCGTGCGTGCCCGCGCGCGTTTCGAAGTGCTGCCGCCCCAGGCGGCCGCCGAGGAGCGCCTTGCCCGGCGGATCAGGTCCACCCCGGAAACGTTAGGCTATCTGGTTTTTGGTTCCACTCCGTCCTACCGGGCGGGGGAGCGCGTGGTGCGCGAGGCGCTGGAGTCCCCGGTGTACGCATCGCATTTTGCCTATGTGCACGCCAAGGCGCTGGGAGAGCGCGATCCCTCGGCGGGTTTGGATTGGCGGTCGGTTTCGGAATTGCTGGCGCCGGAGTCGAATCGATCGGTGCTGAATCTTCGTGAGTTGGACAAGGCGGCCGCCCTGCAACGACTCGCTTTTCAGAATATCCATCCACCCCCTCCCGTCAGCCCCCCATGAGCTCTCGATTCTGTTACTGGTCCGTCGGCACGGGTGCCTACTGCGATCTCCTGCATTCGATGGTGGCCTCCGCACGCCAAGTTGGCGTGACCGAGGATTTTCATCTTTGGACCGATCGCGAAGTGCCGGGAGCGATCTGTCATCCCGCAGGTCGTTTCGACAACTGGGGATGGCTCTTCAAGCTCGTGTTTCTGCGTCGGGATGTGGCACGGCTGAATTACGATTACTTCGTGTATCTGGATTCGGACAACTGGTTCGTGCGCCGGCCCGCGGATCCCTTGCAGATCCTGGGTGGGGCGCCCATGCATGCGACGCTGGAAGCCGATCTCACCCGGCCCCTGGAGGTGCCGGTCTGGTGGGATTACCCGGCCTCCACGTTTGTGAATCTGTTCCGCCGCGCGGGGGTGCGGCACGCGTCCATCCACAACATCAACGGGGGCATGTTCATCGTGCGCCGCGCTGCCATCGAAGTGCTCTACCAACTGGCCGCGGGCTTCTGGCGCTTCTGCCGGGATCAGGGGGTGCTGTGCGTGGACGAACCCCTGATCTCCTATGCCATGCACATGCTCTGTGACCACCCGGAGAAGCACACGCTCTCGCGGACCCACTCGTTCTGGGCCACGGATGCCAACGCCGCGTTTGCGCAGCGGCTTCCCGACGGGCGCCCCTTTCGCTTCACTGGGTTCCACCGGCAGTACGACTGCCTGGTGGATCCCGCCATCGTGCATCTGGTTCGAGGAAAAGATCCGTTGTTCGCCTATGCGCAGAAACTTCGTCAGGCACCGGCCCTTGCGGCGTAGAATTCGGCGACGCCGCACCGCGCGCGCCAAGCCATCCGTGCACCTGGGGAAGACAAGAATCCCGCCTCGATCCGGTCTGCGCAGCTGAGAGCTTCCTGCGGGAGCGGGAGCAGGGGTGAGGCGTTGGCAAGGGGGGTGATTCGCCCAGGGAACGGCCTCCGAGGGCGAGCCTGCGCGCCGTACACGACCACGATCCGTCAATGGTAGTGCTGACGGATCCGCACCACCCGAAAGCCCACGGGCAGCGCCAGGATGCTGTCCCACCACTCCTCGCCCTGGTAGCGGTACCGTACCTGCAGGGCGCGAAGTCGGCGTTGGGTGAGCAGATGGAAAGCCTCGCGCATCCCCAGGCGTGATACCCGATTCCGACATGGTGCCGGGTCCGGATTTGGCGAGGATCTCCAGAAACTCGGCGCAAGATTCCAGATCCGCCACCAGACGCAGCAACAGGGCCTCGTCCACCAGACCCTCGGTCAGCAGGGCGGGCGGGCGGTGGGATGTCGGGTTGCGGCGCTGTTTCCACGAGGTCGGTCTCGGGTGTGTTCATCGGAGGAGGGAGAAACCCGCGGCGGGACTGGAGCGGAATGGCTGCGCCTAGGGGAGTGCTGAGCCAGCGGATTCTGGCACATGGCACTGGAGGCAAAGGGGTCGTTCCGGATGCGAGGTGCGCAGGCCGGGCAGGCCGTTGATCCCATGGCAGCTGGAGCAGTTCTCGCGCAGTTGGAGCGAGTGCGGAATGGTCGGGGGAGCTCCCGGCCACGCGCGCGAACCGGCTCCCGAAGAGTATCCGTCACACGAACCCCATCTGACGGAGCGCCCGGCGGACTGGTAGGCTCGCCGGCGTGAAAGTCCATGATCGGTCATCCAGCAAACCCCGCCACTCCGCCGCCGAGATCCGGCGCGCAGTCGCCGATTATCAACACGGCGATGCCACACAAGGCGAACTGGCGCGGCGATACGGCGTGTGCGCCGGCACGATCCGTAACTGGCTTCGTAGATCCGGAGGCCAGGACGACGCCAAAATTCCGGCCTTCGTAGAACTGCTTCCAGTCTCCCACGGGTCCCGATTGCCCTACCGCATCGAGCTGTCCAACGGCAGAAGTCTCGTCCTGCCGCCCGACTGGGACGCCGTTCGAGTTCGTGAACTCATTTTCGTGGCTTCCGACGTATGATTCCAGAGCTCCTGACATAGGGCGGGAGTTGAGTGTCCGTCTTCAAGGTGCGGAGACTCCCTGAACGGCATAGCGCAGGCGCAGCGAACTGCCTGGAAAGCATGTCTCCGTACGGTTGAGCTCTTCGCATAAGGCGGCGATTGCCTTGCTGTGGTGTGGCGAGCTTTGCAGGGCGATGAGGATTTCAAGTTGGGTAGCCATGACGCTCAGGTCCGCGGCGATCAGCATTGCCGATTGGATCAAGGTCCGGCCTTCGTCGGCGACGCGACGGTAATGAGGTTCCACCGCCCGGAAGAGGTCGCTCTCCGCTTGGTAGGCAACCATCTTGACGAGGTTAACCAAGTGCTGGATCTCCGCCGCGAGTTTGACCACCGGCTCCGGGCTCACCGTCTGCACCGGGACCCTGCGGGGTACTTTGTTACGGCGGGCTTCGAGCGCAAACTCCTCGCGGAGATACCTGAATAAGTTCTCCTGCCGCCAGCGCCAGCAAGCGATCGCCCCCTCGATCGGTGGGATCGCAGTCAGCGCTGACCGGGGCTTTGGTGAGGGTCGTCGAAGAGAAAGTGGACAGGTTTGGATCCGCACCCACAACTGGCGGCTCCGGTGGTGAGGCAGGACCGGTTGCCGAAGAACCGGCCAAGTTTGGGTCCGCGGTCGTGGGGCCATTGAGACCCAACCCAGGTTGAGCCGGAGCCACTGGCCGCCAGCCCAAACGACGCAGGAGTTTACGGACCGCCTTCTCGCTGACGCCGATCCGGCGTGCGATCTCGCGCTGCGAATGACCGTCCTCTCGAAGCCGCTGCACCAGTCGCCGCCGGGCCGCCGGCACCCAGGAGAGGGCAATGGGGTCAAGTCACGAGGGCGTGTTGCCCAAATGGGGTTGGACTCAAGATCTGTAGGGAGCGCTGTGGACGATCCCATTGGAGCACTGCCCTCTCGCCTGCCTGCTATTCCGATCCCACCCAGATGCTGCCGCGGACCCCAGGCGATCCAGCATTCAAAACTTCCCTCCAGCTCTCGGCATACGGAGGTGTGCCATTTCGATGTGTGCGTGCGCATCGGCTCTTCCGGGCCCACAACTCTCGGGCTTCAGGGCCCGCCGGCTGAACCATTACGAG
>JADLFD010000602.1 GCA_020845805.1 Verrucomicrobiales bacterium
CACACGCCCCGGCGCGGTGTCACAACCGCTGACTCCAGCCAACGGGGACGACGGTTGGGTCTGGGTGAGCGAGTGGCCCTCCGCCGCCGACCTGGATCGCGCGTTCCCCTCCGGAAGCCCCGCTTCGGTCATCCTGGTCGACCACACAGGCCTGCGCCTCGATCGCACCCTCGCCCTGCCCAGCGCCGGATTCCCACCGCGCCCCGAGTTTCTCGGACTCGAAAGCATCGACCGCCAGGCCATGTTGGGGGACCCCGTGACCGTGCGCTGGTCGCCCTGGATCCAACCGCGCCCCGGGGACGCCGTGCAGCTGATCGTGTCGCATCTCTCGGGCTGGGAATCCTATCGGTCTCCAGCCCCCGGCTCCGCCCAGGCGATCAGTCCGGAAGCCTCCGAGTGGGTCATTCCCGCTGAGGCCTGGCGTCTGCCCCCGGACCTCGACCACGCCGAACCCGCCTTCTACGTGCGCCTTCGCTGGGTGAGCGTGGCCACGGTCTTCTCCCCCGAGACGGACCGCGTCCGTGGCGCCACGGGCGCGGCGAGCTCCACCACCGCGTTGATACAACTGCAGCCCCGACCTCCCGAGGCGGACGTCACCGACTTCGGCGTGTTCGAGGGCACGCGGCACCGCCAAAGCTCGGCGGGCGCACTCGAGCCGGTGACCCCTGAAGGCGTGCGTCTGGAAGTGTCCGCCGAAGCGCGCCTCAGCCACCTGGTTAGCGGCATGAATGTCACCCTGCCCGGGACCCCCGAATTGCCCGTGCCCAGGACCGGCTCCAACCACTTTCAACGCCTTGAGACATTCGATCTTGTCACCGCCCTCGAACAACGCCTGGGCGCCGGTGCCGCCACCTTCGCCGTCCACCTTTCCGACACCTCCGAGCTCGTCGCCACGCTCACTCGTGAACGCGGCAATCCTCCGCCCCCTCCGCGCCTCGTGAACTTCGACTCCGCGCAATCCCTCGACCCCGGTCGCGATGCCGCCTTCGAATCCACGCCCTTCGTGTCGGCTCAGGATGACGATTTCGTCTGGCTCCAATTGCGCGATGCCCAAGGCACCGAAGTGGCCGCCACGCCCTACTGGCCTGGGCGCTTCGGTGGCCGCGAGCTTTTCGTTCCCCGCGACACGCTCATTCGCGGCGCCACCTATCAACTGGTTCTCCGCCACGTGCACGTCACCGCGCACGACGCCGAGTCGATTCCCGGCGCGTCCGGCTGGTGGGGCGTCTTCTCCGAAACGGTGGTGCCCGTGCAAACCCTGCCGCCCGCCAACCCCCTCACCAACACCTCGCCGTCCCAACTCATTCTTCCCTTGGGCCAGGAATGGGTCTTCCGTCCCAGCAGCACCGGCGGCTCGTCGCCAGTATCCTGGCAGGTCACCACGGCGCCCCTCCCTCCCGGAATCGGATGGGATCCCAACACCGGCCTCCTGCGCGGCTGGCCCACCACCGCGACGTCGCATGACATCGGCCTGCGTGTCACCGACTCCCTCGGCGCGTACTCGGAAAAGACCCTCTCCCTGCAGATCACCGGCCAGGTCGAAACCCTCGACATCCTGACGACGTCTCTGCCCCCCGCGGTGGGGGACACCTTCTACGTCGCCGAGCTCGGAACCCGCGGCGGGATCCCGCCCATTCTCTGGACGCTCACCACGAACTCACCCCCGTTGCCCGAAGGCCTTTCCCTCGACTCGTCCGCCGGGTTGATTTTCGGGGTCCCCGAAGCTCCCGCCGACCTCGCGCTCGCACTCGAGGTCGTGGACGCGACCGGCACCCGTCGCGAACGCTCCCTGCGCCTGCGGGTGCCGCCTTTTGAGCCCGACCCCGAGCTCGCTATCGCCCTCGCCGAACGCACTGCGGAAGGGGGCCTCCATATTCTCGCCACCGCCTCGTCGGACGAGCCCTGCACGCTGGAACAATCGCACGACCTCGCGCAGTGGACGCCGGTTGACACCCGGACCAACGTCGCGATCTCGGGTTTCCACGCCCCTAACCCGACGGACTCCCGACCCTTCTTCTTTCGCGTGCGCCGCGGCATCAGGGGTCCGACTCCCAACCCGCTCGCGGTGGTGCCGAGGCGGGAACCCGACCGTGTGCTGGAGATCACACTCGGCGTCGCCGGAGGGGAACTCCGACTCACCAATCGCCTGGGCACCGTCTTCAAACTCCTGGTCCCCACCAACGCCCTGCTCGAAGCCACGAGCTTGCGCCTGTCGCTGGTCGACGAACTGGACGGTCAACCCCTGGGCGAAGGCTTCGCTGGAGGCGTGGAACTCGAACCCGAAGGCCTCAACCTCACCGCCCCCGCCACGCTCACCATCACCACTCCCGCGCCCCTGCCCACCAACACGCTGGCCGTCGCTTACAGCGCTGACGGAGAGGACTTCAATCTCTACCCCGCCTGGCGCGAGGGGCGAACCCTGCGCCTGCCTATTCATCACTTCTCCGGGTACGCGGTGGGCAGCCGTGGCCCCATCGACTGGGACAAACTGCGCGCCCATACCAGCTGCGCCCCGCGCAGCCGTGCCGAGGCCGACCTGGCGGCGATCCTCGCCGAGGCCGCCCAAGCCGCCGCCGCCGGCGGAACGGACACGCTGCCAATGGAGAAAATCACCGCTGTCCTTGTCGCCTGGTGGAATGAGTCGATCGACACCGTCACGCGCGCCGCCGCGCGCGACGAGGGCATGATCGAAAAGGGTACCAACGACTTCCTCCACTGGTGGTTCACCGTCTCACTGCTCGGTGTCGATGCGTCGTTCGAGTCCCTGCTGGAAACCGGCCGCCAACGTCTCGCGCGCGGTTTCCTCAACGCCATCAACCGCCTCCACGCCCGTGCGGTGCTCGAGCACCGCGTCGTGGGACTGCATCGCATGCTGCGCTACGCAAGCCAGGCCCAGCTGCTGGGCCTCGATCGCGACTACCCCTCCTCCTTCGACGCCACCCAGATCGTCGACCGCATCCTGCGTACGTGGCGATTCGAACTGTCGGCTGAATCGCAGATCTCGAGCTTCGGACCCGAAGGCGGCATGGACGTCGCCGTCACCTTGGATGCCGCGGTCCTCAGTCTGAATCCCGAGGTCCTCAACCTGCGCACCTTCTACGACAAGCTCTATCCGATGCAGCTGTCGCACTTCTCGCAGTGGGTGCGCCGGGGCAATCCTCCCTACTCCCTCCTCGGCCGTCCCGGCCGCCTTCATTTCCGCAATCTCACCTTCGAGGTGTCCTCACCCCCCGACTCTCCTCCAGCACCCTCCGACGGCTGCCGTCGCTCGTACTTCCAGAAACCCGCCCAACCGCGCGAGCCCGACCTGGCCACGCTGTACGTTTCCTTCCACGACCCCAGCGAAGCCACCGCCAACGGACTCGGCCCCATCCCGCTCTGGGTCGATGGACTCAAGGGATTCCACGAGGACGAGTACTTCCGCGATCCCCACGGCAGCGGAGTCAAAGACGATGTCTTCCAGTTCCGGAAATGGACCTTCACCTGGCGTGAACTCGTCATGGAGGCCGATTACTCCCCGCCACCCAAGACCTCCACGGACGGCCATGGCCAGGTCACCGAGGTCACCCGTTTCGTCCTGCGCCACAAGCCGCTGCCCCTCCGGAAATCGGACCAGTGGCTGCCGCCGCTTTAGTTCAGCGTTTTCAGATAGGCGATCAGGTCGCGCAGTTCGAATCGGGTAAGCACGGGGCCCATGGGCGGCATGGCCGAGACCGTGCTCACGGATTGCCGCCGCAGGTCGCCACGCGCGAGACGTTTCACCTCGCCGTTCGCCAGCCGCAGCGTCAGCCATTCGGGCGTCTCCGCCAACTGCACGCCGTCCAGCTCCGTCCCATCCCGCAACTCGACTGAGTAGGTGGCGAACCCGTCCGCGATCCGTGCGCTGGGTTCGACGATGGCCTCGAGCAATTGTTCCGCGGTCAGACGGGTGCCCACGCCTTTCAACACCGGGCCCACCTGCTGCCCCTCGCCCCCGGCGTCGTGACAACGCACGCACTGCGCGTTGGCATGGTGCCGGAAGATCGCCTCGCCCCGCCGGGCGTCTCCGCCCGCCAGAACCGCGCGATACGGCGCCAACGCGTCCCCCGCCGCCAGTCGCCCCTCCATTTCGGACAGCTTCCGCGCCCACTCCGGCTCGGACCGTTGCGCGGCCGCCGACCACACATCCACCGCCAACTCCGCCGGCAGGCGCCCTGCCGCCAGGTCGTCCAACGCCGCGCCAATCCATCGCGCCGCAGTCTCCCCCACCATCGGCCCCAACAGCGCGAACGCCGCCTGGCGCTCTGGAATCGACCATCCCGAGGACTCACTCACCACGCGCCGCACCAGGGCCTCCGGAACATGGGCCGCTTCAATGCGCAATGCCGCCAACCGCACCTCGAGCTCGGGATCCGCAGCCGCGCGCAAAAGAGCTTCCGCCAACCGCGCCGGATCCTTGCGTGCCAGCCATTCCAACGCTTGCGCTCGAACCCCGGTCGGCTGCTCCGCCGATAGCGCCCACCGCGCGAAGGTACCGGCGTCCACCGCCAGATCATTCTCCAGCACCAGCCGGACCAGTGCGTTCAACACCGACCGCCCCCCCGCGTGCGTGATCGCCTCAAACCGACGTAGTATTTCCGCATCGCCCAACCCCGGATCCCGCGCGCCACGCGTCTGCACATATCCTTCCACGCGATCCAACGACGTCGGACGCGCCCATTCCCCCAGACATTCCAATGCCTCCAGCCGCAGAGGTTCCGGGTTCGCACCCTGGCTGGCGTACTCGCCCAATCGCCGTGCCGCGTCGGCTGTGCCCACTTTCAGATTCGCGCTCAGCACACGGCGGACCATCCCCGGCTCCTCCGCCCCGGACCACGCACCCAACGTCCCCGCCAGTGCCGGCATGGACGCCGCGATCCCGCGATCATCGTGAATCGCGCGCACCGCCTCGCGGCGCACCTCCACCAGGTCATCCTCCAGAAACACGCTCGCCCCCGGGTTCCGCAGCCGTCGTAACGCCACCACGGCCGCCACGCGAACCGCCGGCGAAGAATGCCGCGCCAGGCCCACCAGTTTCTCCGGTGACGCCGTTCCCACCAGCCCCATCACCCCCGCGTGCCTCAGCATCGGATCCAACCCGGCGTCTTCGGCGAGCAGTGTCACCAGCGCAGGGAAGGCTTCGGGCACTCCCAGCTTGCCCAACGCCAACGCCGCCTGGAACCGCACCGCAGGCGACTCGTCCTTCAACAGCCCAGTCAGTCTTCCCACGGCAGCCGGTGCCCGCATCTCCCCCGCCACCTTGGCGCATTGCGCCCGCACCTGAACCTCGCGATCCGCCCAAGGCCATCCCGCGACCGCCTCCCGATCTCGGGCGACACCCAGGCCCCACAACGCATGCACCCGTGCCAGCAACGGCGCGGCTTCCGAGGCAGCGGTGGACCTCAATTCCTCCCGCGCACCGCGCCGCACCAACTCCCCTTGCGCGCGCAACCGCACACGCTGGTCGGCGTGCCCCAGCCAACGCACCAACTCCGCCGCGGTGCGTTGCGCCACGCCGTCCCGCAGGA
>JADLFD010000603.1 GCA_020845805.1 Verrucomicrobiales bacterium
CCAGCGACTGGGACCAGGGTTATGGCTATCAGTTCTGGCGGTGTCGCAAGGGCGCGTATCGCGGCGACGGCGCCTTCGGACAGTATTGCATCGTGCTGCCGGCGCAGGACGCGGTGGTGGCCATCACCAGTGGGGTGAAGGATATGCAAGCGGTGCTCAACCACGTCTGGGACTCCCTGCTCCCGGTGTTCGAAAATCGCCGTCTGAAACGGGATCCCACCGCGCAACGGCAGTTCGCGGAACGAGTGGCCAGCCTGAGTCTGACCAAGCCCTCCGGATCGACCTCCACCGCACGTTCGACCTCGGTGATCGGCAAACGGTACGAGGTTGAGTCCGGCGACCAGGGCCTCGAGAGCGTGGTCCTGGAGTCGGATCCAGCCGGGGGCGGGTGGTGGCTGGTCTCGCGGTACCAGGGCCGCGAGCAACGCGTGCCGTGTGGTTACGGAACGTGGCGGAAGGGCGTGGCCAGGTTTGGAGGCTATGCCGAGGAACCGGTGGCGGGGGCCGGAGCCTGGACCGCCGAGGACACGTTCGAGGCGACCCTTTGTGCGACGGAAACGCCTTATCAGATGCGACTGAAACTGCGCTTCGAGGGGGACCAGGTGCACCACGAGACCACGCAGAACGTCGGGTTCGGCGGGACGCCCACCCGCGTTTCCGTGGGGCGCGCGCGGTAGCGGTCGTGGAGTCCGGGGGGGCCGAGGGGCGCGGTCTTTTTGCGTGGGCCCTTCGTGGGCCCGACCGTCCCTGCCCGCGGAGGGAGGCTCCTGCGTCGCCGCCCTACCAGGCGGTGGAGAGGCGCAGTCCCACGGACTGCGTGTCGCCGGTGACGTCGACGTTCCAGCCCTTGTGTTTGCGGGTGAAGATGTAGCTGCTCAAAATACCGATGCCCGCGCCCACCACCACGTCTGCGGGATAATGGTTGTCGGATTCGACGCGCGAGTAGCCGACCCAGGAGGCGACCGCGTAAGCCGGGATACCCCACTCCCAGCCGTAGCGTTTGCGCAGGAACTCGGCGGACGCGAAGGAGATCGAGGTATGCCCCGAAGGCATGGAGTGATGGCCGCCGTTGGGGCGATCGGTATCCAGCGCGTATTTCAACGCGAAGGTGACACCCATGGCGGTGGCGAGGCCTTCCCCGAGCTGAAGCGTGCCCTTGCGGTCCCAACGTCGGCCGTCCCGATCATCGCGATGAATGATGGTCGCGCCGAGGGCCACCGTGGGGAGCACGAATTGGAGGATGTCCCCGGACGCCTCGATGGCATCGCCTCCATGGGAGGGGGAGCAGACGCTGATCGTGAGTGCCGCGACCAGAAGGGTGCGGAGTCCCACGGAGCGTCCGGACGAAGGTGCGAAAGAGACAGAACCGACCCCATTGGAAAGAACAGTACAATCCATGTTGTGTGAGCCCGCGTGCACGCTGACGTCGGCCCGGGGTAAGTCAACCACGGAGGGCCCTGGGTTTCAGGTGCGAGTGAGGCGCCATCACGCACGTGAAGTCCGCGCTGAATGGCGCGGGCGAACGGGGTGAGTGGGACGCTCAAGCAACGTCTCATGACGGCGACCACGGAGGTGAGACGTAGCCGCCGTCGTGAGTCCGCGCTCCCTGGAGCAAGGTGTCTCGCTCCCCTGCTTTTTCCGCGGTCGGGCTACTCCCCGCTTGACCTCCTGGGGGCGAGAGCCCGGCATGGGGCGGCACATGGAGCATCCCAGCCGATCGGCGGCCGACCTCGACGTTCTTCGTTCCGAAGGTGACCTCAATCTGTCCCCGCGTCGCGTGGCTTGGAGTCGTGAGCATATTTCCCCGGATACCCGCGTCTTGCTGGAGGAAGACGCGCGCTATTTCCTGCACCAATCGTTGTCGTCGCCGTGCTTGAACGCGCTGGAGAGGTGTGAAGGCGCCACGATCACCGACGTAGAAGGTCGCACGTTGCTGGACTTCCACGGGAACAATGTGCACCAGGTGGGGTTCTCGCATCCGCGCGTCATGGCGGCCATCCGTCGTCAGCTGGAAGAGCTGAGCTTTTGCCCGCGACGGTATACCTGTCGTGCGGCGGTGGATTTCGCACGGGAATTGACTGCGCTCGCCCCTGCGCCTTTGAAGCGGGTCCTCTTCGCCCCGGGCGGCACCAGTGCCATCGGGATGGCCTTGAAGCTCGCCCGTGCGGCCACGGGCCGGTTCAAGACCATCTCCATGTGGGAATCGTTTCACGGCGCGTCCCTCGACTGCATCTCGGTGGGCGGCGAAGCGATCTTCCGGCGTGGCATGGGGCCGATGATGCCCGGCACGGAGCACGTTCCCCCGCCGGATCCGAGCGGTTGCCCGTTCCGCTGCGGTTCGGCCTGCAATCTGGCGTGTGCGGACTACGTCGAGTACGTGCTGGAACGCGAAGGGGACGTGGCGGCGGTGGTGGCGGAGACGATCCGTTGCACGCCCTTCATCCCGCCACCCGACTATTGGCGCAAGATTCGCGCCGCGTGTGACCGGCATGGCGCCCTGTTGATTCTCGACGAGATTCCCATCGGATTGGGGCGCACCGGGCGATTCTTCGCCTTCGAACACTATGGTGTGGTGCCGGACATGGTGGTGCTGGGGAAGGGCTTGGGGGGCGGTGTGTTTCCGCTCGCGGCGCTGCTGGCGCGCGAGGATCTCAACCAGGCGTTTGCCCATGGCGCGTTGGGGCACTACACGCATGAGAAGAACCCGGTGGCCTGTGCCGCCGGCCTGGCCACGCTGGAGGTGATCCGCGACGAGCGCCTGGTGGAACACGCGGCCGAACTGGGGGCTTACGCGCTGGAGCGCTTCGCCGAGTTACGCGCGCGCCACCCGCTGATCGTCGACGTGCGCGGGCTCGGGCTGGTGATGGGCATCGAGTTGGGCCGCCGCACCGCCCAGGGCATCGAACGCGCCACGGACGAGGCGGAACGGGTCCTGTATGCCGCACTCAGCCGCGGGCTGAATTTCAAGGTGAGCATGGGCAGCATCCTCACCCTGACCCCCGCCCTCACCCTGACGCGCGACCAGCTGGATCAGGCCGTGGACATTCTCGACGCCAGTCTAGCCGAGGTGCGCTGACACCAGAAATGCGGCCGCCGCCCGCGCCCACCGCGCGCGGGGCGTCGCGCATCCCCGACTGGCGGCGCGGCCGGGTCGCCTGCTAGCGTGCGCCCATGCGAATTTTGTCGGGGATCCAGCCTTCGGGTGTGCTGCACCTGGGCAATTACTTCGGGATGATGCGCCCGGCCCTCGAGCTGCAGGAGCGCGGGGAGGCGTATCTCTTCATCGCGGATTACCACTCCATGACCTCGCTGTTCGACGCCGACGCGCGCCGGAAGCTGACCCTGGATGTGGCCTTGGATTTTCTCGCGTGCGGACTGGATCCGTCGCGGGCGGTGCTCTTTCGGCAGTCGGACGTCCCGGAGCACTGCGAACTGACCTGGTTGCTCAGCACCGTGACCCCGATGGGGTTGCTCGAACGCTGCCACAGCTACAAGGACAAGGTCGCGCACGGGATCCCGGTCAATCACGGGCTGTTCGCTTACCCCGTGCTGATGGCGGCGGATATTCTCATCTACGACTCGAACATCGTGCCGGTGGGACGCGACCAGAAGCAGCACGTCGAGGTGACACGTGACATCGCGATCAAGTTCAACGAGACCTACGGTCAGACCTTTGTCCTGCCCGAACCGCAGATCCGGGACGACGTGGCGGTCGTGCCCGGCACGGACGGCCAGAAGATGAGCAAGAGCTACGGCAACACGATCGAGATCTTCGGCGACGAGAAGGCGGTGCGGAAGAAGGTCATGTCGATCGTGATGGACAGCCGCACGCCGCAGGAGCCCAAACCGGACGCCGACCAGAATCACGCCATTCGACTGCTGAAGCTGGTGGCGCCGGCCGAGGTGGCACGCGAGACGGAGGAACGGTTGCGCGCGGGCGGCTTTGGGTATGGCGATCTCAAGAAGACGCTGTTCGAGCACTACTGGAACCACTTTGCGACGCAGCGGGCTCGCCGTGCCGAGCTGGTGGCCAACCTGGACCATGTGCACTCGGTGTTGCGACAGGGCGCCGAACGTGCCCGCGCGGTGGCCTCCGCCGTCTTGAAACGCGCGCGCCGCGGCTGCGGGCTGGAATGACTGCACCCGAGGGATCGCGCCATTGACGCACCCCGGTAGGGCTGGGATATCCACCTGCGCATGGCTCGCCTGTCCATCCGATGCGTGCTGGCGCTGGCCTTGGTGCTGGCGACCGGGTTGCATTGGGCCGTGCTGCAGGGCGTAGCCTGGACGGGCATGCTGGTCACCTATTCCCGCGACGCTTCCCTGGCCGAGGCCGTGTCGCGCACGTTGGACGGCGAGCATCCCTGCGCGCTCTGTCGTGC
>JADLFD010000604.1 GCA_020845805.1 Verrucomicrobiales bacterium
CGCCGAGACGCCGCGTCCCGCGGTTTCCCGGAACTCACCGGGCTCGGCCAGCGGCACGCCAGCTTCCTCCGCCAGCGTGGCCAGCGCACGGGCGGTGGGATGATTGCTATACCGCTCCGCCGAAGCCGCCAACCGGAGAAGCTCCGCAGGTTTGGCGTCGCCCAAGGGCGCCAGCCGGCTGACCGCCAGGCGGCCGTGGGTCACGGTGCCGGTCTTGTCGAAGATGAAGGCGTTGATGCGCGCGGCCTGTTCGATGTTGGCCACGTTCTTGATCAGGATGCCCAGTCGCGCCGCCGCCGAAAGGGCCGCCACCATGGCGGTGGGCGTGGCCAGGATGAACGCGCACGGGCACGCCACGATGAACACCGCGATCACGCGGCTCAGGTCCTGCGTGAAGGTCCAAACCAGCGCGCCGATCACCAGCACGAGCGGGGTGTAGAAACCCATGTACTGGTCCACGATGCGCATGATGGGCAGCTTGGTCTGTTCCGCCGCCAGGATCAGCGAGCGCACGCGCCCGAGCGTGGTGTCCTGCCCCGCGCGATTCACCTTCACCTCGAGCACACCGGTCAGGTTCTGCGTGCCGGCAAACACATCGTCACCCGCCTTCTTGTCGATGGGCAGCGACTCGCCGGTGATGTTCGCCTGATTCAACGAACTCTGGCCGGACACGATCACGCCGTCCGCCGAGACGTTGTCGCCGGGGCGCACGCGGATCACATCACCGAGGGTCAATTCCGATGCCGCCACTTCGTCCTCCTTGCCGTCGGGTCGGATGCGACGAGCCTTGGTGGGCGTGAGTTTGACGAGGGATTCGATGGAACGCCGCGCGCCGTCCGCGGTGCGGGTCTCGATGATCTCTCCCACGAGCATGAAGAACGCCACCATGCCAGCCTCGCGATAGGTGCCCATGGCGAAGGAGGCGATCACGGCCAGGGCCACGAGTTCGTTGGTGCTGAGCCGGCCCGCGCGCAGGTCCTTCATCGCGGTGACCACGATCGGCCAGCCCAGGATGATCGCGCCGATCATGGCGCTGGCGTCGGCGGCCATGGCCCCCTTCTCGAAGAACCAGTCGACGAGGAAGGAATTGATGACGAACAGCAGGCCGACCACGACCTGCGTCAGTTTCACCTCGGAATGCGAGTGATCATGACCACATGAACTGCACGACTCGCCCGGGCCATGCTGGTGCGTGTGCCCATGGTCGTGGTCGTGGTCATGATCGTGCTCATGCCGGCTGAGGAGTGAGGTGACTTGCATGGCGGGACGGGGCTGGGCGCAGACGGTGGAAAATAGGCGATGGGCGATGAGCGGTGACCGATCGGTCAGTAAGGCATGGTCTGCTTGGCCGGTTTCACCGGCTCACGGTTCAATTCCAGGCGCAACTCGTCGCTGGGCGTGAGCGGCAGGAAGAATTTCTCCTGCGCGTTGGTCATGATCCGGCGCAGGGTTTCGACCACCAGCCGTTCGCGGAAGAACGCCGGGTTCTTCACGTACTCGGGCTGGAGGCTGCGGAACTTCTGCGCCTCCGAGGTCACGGCCTGCACGATGCGCGACCGCTCGGTCTCGCCCGAATTGATGCGCGCCGCCGCCTCACCGCGCGCCTCGTTCACCACGCGACTGGCGTAGCCCTGGGCGTCGGAGACCAGCTTGGCACGTTCGAGTTCCGCGGCCACCACGCCGTCGAAGTCCGCTTTGACCTGCCGCGGCGGCGCGGGGTCCACGTCGCTCGTCTCCAGCGTCACGCCCAGGTCGTGCTGGACGAGTAACTCGCTGAGCCGCTTGAGCACGGCCTCCTTGTACCCGGTGATGTCCCGCCGCAACGCGTCGTCCACCCGATACCGTGCGGAGGCTTGCATCACCGCGTTGTCCACGAGATGGGTCATCAGCACCGCGCCGTCGCTGTGCTTGAGGTAGAATTTCAGCGGTTCCGTGATGCGATACCGCACCGTGGCGCGGGTGTGCAGGATGTTGCCGTCACCCGCGATCGCGTAACCGTCGATCGCCGGGTTCAAGGAGCCGCCCGCATCGGGAACAATCCCCTCCGCTTCCTGCTCCGGCGTCACCTGATACCAGCCCACCGTGGAACGCACGGTTTGCAGGCGGGCGACGGGCAGCTTGATGTGCTCATCGATCGGGTACGGAAAGGCCCAGTGCAACCCGGGTCCCAACTCGATCTGCCCACCCCGGCTGACCGGCACCCCGAAGCGCAACAGGATCGCGCGCTCCTGCGACTCCACCACGAAGAAACCGCTGAACAGGAAATAACCAACAAAGAGAATCAGCAGGACGCGGACGATGATGAAGCTGCTCCGCAACGCGTCGGCCAGCGCCAGGGAGCCGGCGTCGTCGGCCGCCGCCTCGGGCCCGGGTCCGGATCCCGACGTCGCGGGAGACGCCGAATCGGGCGCAGCCCCGTGCCGTGCCAGCGCGTGGGGGTGGGGGTGAGGATGAGCATGGGTATGGGTATGCCCCGGCCCGTGCTCGTGCTCGTGATCATGGCCATGGCCATGCTCGTGGTCATGATCGTGATCGTGATCATGATCATGACCGTGCGAATGGGAATGGCCGTGGTCCGGGCCCTTCGGTTTGGGAGGCTGATCGGCGCTCATGGCATGGCGTGCGTGTCGCGTGGATCGATCCCGATCAGTGCGCCGGTTTCGCCTTGGTGTCCGTTCCGGGCGTCACGAGCATGTCGAAAGGCGGCGTGCGCGGATCGAGGAGCAGCGTGGCGCGCTCCTTGAGGGTCGCTTCCAGCGCGTCCAGCTTCAGAATCAGGACGGCCAGCTCCGGGTTTTGCTGGAAGACCCCGTAGGAACTGGCGGCTTCGGCCTCGCCTTCACCACGAATGCGTCGCGCCTGGGCATCGGCGCTGGCCAGCAGTTTGTCGCGCTCCAGGTCGGCCGCGGACTTGATCTTGGTGGCTTCCTCGGCGCCCTCGGCACGGAGGCGTTCGATCTCCTTGTTGCGTTCGGCGCGCATGCGATCGAAGACCTTCTCGGTCACGCTCTCGGGCAATCCGAGGCGTTTGATGCGCGCCACCTCGATCTCGATGCCCTGGGCGGAGGCGTCCTTGCGCGCGGTGTCCAGGATCTCCTTCTCGATCTGGTCAAACTTCAATTCTCCGGCGGTGGCGGAGATGAAGTGCGCGAACGGATGTGTGCCTACGGCGGCCCGCTTGGCGGCGCGGAGGATGTTCTCGATGCTGCGCTCAGCTTCGGTGAGGGATCCCTGGTTGAAACGCGAATAGAACAGGGCCGGATCGGCGACGCGCCAGCCCGCGAACACCATGATGAGCAGGTTGCGCTGGTCGAGGGTAAGGGTCTCCTCGAACTTGCCTTCGAGGCTCTGCAGCCGGCGGTCGAGCTTGGTGACCTTCTGGATCGGCCAGGGCCATTTGAAATAAAGGCCGGGTTCGGTGATGGGCCGGGTGGCCTTGCCGAAGGTGGTGACGACGGCGACCTCGGTCTGGCGCACCTGGAAAACGAACAGCAGGAGCAGGAATAGGCCGAGCAGCAGGGTCCCGATGATGAGGTTGACGCGACTGTTCTTCATGGTCGGTGAAAGGCGGGAGGGAAGGAAAAGGGGTGGTGGAGCGTGCCAGGGGGCGTGGCGTTCAGGATCAGCGGGTGCGGTCGACGTTCACGTCCAGCAGGTCGGTGCGGATCTTGTCTTCCAGGTTGAGGGTCACGACCTCCTTGGCGTTGGTGGAGGTGAGCACGAACTTTCGGGCCCCGGAGGCACCGCGCACGAGCGCCGCCAGATAGGCCCGTTGCTGGTACACCTCGGGTGACTGCTGGTAGGCCTTGGCCTGATTGGTGAACTGGGCGGCCTGGGCCACGGTGGAGGCGACCACGCGCAGGCGATGGCTCTCGGCCAGCCGGATGCGGTTGGTGGCCTCGGCGCGCGCGTAGATGGCGTTGGTGATGGCGTAGGCGCGGGCCCGTTCGATGAAGGCTTCCTTCTCCTGCCCGGCGGCGGACACGGCATTGAAGTCCTTGCCCACCTTCACGGGCGGATGCACGCCCTGGAGACCCACGAAGAGGATGTTCACCCCGAGTTTGGCGTCATCCGCCGCCTTCTGGATGTTCGCACGCAGGGCCTTGGCGGCGGTCTCGGCACCGGAGGACATGAACTCGAAGAAATCGACGCCCACGAGGTAGAGGTTCACCTCACGCATCGCGAGGCGTTCGAGATGATTGGTGGCCGCGGCGTGCTGGGTGGCCCAGGCCCGCAGATCACGGATCTCGTACTGCACGGGGATGTTCACCGTGACCAGGTTCACCGGCGGCGCCTGGTCGGCCACGCCACTCGAGGACGGACGCACATCGCGGCTGGCGACCATCATGTTGAACTCCTCTTTCGCGTGGGAAACGGTCCAGAGCATCGTCTTCTGCTCGCGTTCCTTCTTCGGGTCCTCGTCCGGAATCAGGCCGATGAGGAAACTGCGCACCTCGCGGGTGCGTTCCCGGTAGATCTCGTCCATGGGCCAGGGCGCCTTGAAATGGACGCCGGGGCCCAGGATTTCGCGGCCGGCGACGGGGCGCCCCCATCGTTCGAGGAGTGCTTCCTCCCCGGCATCGATAAACACCACGCAGGTGGAAAGCAGCAGGATGGCCAATTGCCCCAAGACCACCCAGCCCGCGGAACGCTGCACGAAATGGTAGAACCAGGTGTCGGACACCTTGAAACCGAATTGGTAATCGAGCGCCTGTGCCACCGTGCTGAACAGCCCCGCGGGCTGACCTAGCAATCCCACCAGCCGGCTCTCGTAAATCACGCGGCTCTCCACGCGGCCTTTGACGCGCGGGCGGTAGACCTCCAGCACAAGAGTGATCAGGGTCTCCACCGCGGCCACGCCCAGGAGAATTGCCAGGCCCCGCGCCAGATACAGGTCGACCCGCGGGAACCCCGCCTCGACCGCACCGATGCCGAGCGCGATGACAAAAGACACCGCCGACCCGAGCAACACATAGGCCGAGCCGGGACGCAGCAGGCGCTGATTGTCCAACTGCGCCAGTTTCGCGCCGTACTTGCCGATCAGCAGCAGCACCAGGGCGAACATGCCGAACAAGGCCAGCAGCAGCATCGGCTGCCGCAGGGGAGTTGCCATGGCCGGCTGCAGCCAGACCCAAAGACCCACCGCTCCCACCGCCTGCAGCACGAACAGCAGAAACGTGACGCCCGGCACGATGAAACGCTCAAACTGCTCCCGCGCACGCTGGGCGGGGAAGATCTCCGCGTCGCCGGTGTCGAACAGCGTGGATCCCTTGGCCGAGCGCGCGAGCTCCTCCAATTCGAGCTTCTCCAACCGCTCGCGATCCTCGAGCCGCATCTGGAACCAGCTCAGGATGGCGACCAGAAGGCCGGCGCCCAGAAACGCCATGCCCGCCTGGCCCGCGTAGGAGCCGCTCTGGCGCGAGATAAACAGCCCGACCGCCCCCGCCAGCAGGAGCAGGACGAGGTTGACCAATCCGATGCGTGTGAGGTTCCGCTGCATGTCAGCTCAATTCCCGATCCTGGAATAGCAGGAGCGCCGCCGCGAGCGCGGCGAGGAGATAGCACGCCATGTAACCAAAGGCGCGCACGACGTAGTTGACCGGGATGGTGTTCGACCCCGTGAGGGCGTCCGCCATCCAGAAAAGCTGCCAGTTGGGAATCACCGCGTAGACCACGCGCGCCCACCACGCGCCACCCAACCCCGCCGCCTTCAGGGCGGTCCGTTCCTCCGGCGTGATCTTCGCCTCCTCGTCCGGCTCCAGTCGCCCCGAGGCATTCGCGTCGTGCTGGTTCACCACCTTCACCAGCATCGCCGTCTGCGAGTCGGTCCATGGCGACGACTTCAATTCCTCCAGCTTGGTCGAGAAGGTGCGCCATGCCGGTTCCGCACGCCGACCGAACACGTAGTCCGACATCAGCCCGATCACGAACACGGCGGAACACACCGCCAGGGTGGGGATCAAGTCCAGCCGCGTCGCACAAGCGATGGCGATGGCCGCCAGCATCCAGAGCGCGAACAGGATCAGCAGCACCGCCAGCACCAGCCGCGGATCCGCCCGGCCGTCATACCCCTCCTGGAACATGAAGCTCGAATCCACATAGAAGTGGATCGCCCCGAACGCCAACGGCACCAGCAGGGACAACGCCAGCACGGTATCCGACACAAACGGACGGTTGAGGAAGAAATTGTTGAAGCCCCCGATGCCGTAGGCCAGCGCCATCGCCCCGTAAAAGATCGCCAGGGCCGGCAGGTTCGGCTGGCCGTAGGAGGTGAAGGCCAGCTTGCTCGACACCATGGCCGCCGCCAAATCCACCCAGACCAACAGGGTCAACGCCGCCGCCACGCCCGCAAACTTCGCGGTCAGGAACTTCACCCGCCCCACCGGCTTGGCCAGCACGGCCAACGCCGTGCCCGACCTCAACTCGTGGGCCACCGAGGCGGCGGCGCTCAGCACCGCGCCAAACAACCCGGACAGGAAGATCACCGCCAGCACGCTGTCCTTGGTCATCTTCGGGTCATCACCCAACGCGAAGTAGTAGACGTTCGCGAGAAACACGATGAACGCCGCGGACAAACTGAGCAGCACCAGGAACACGGTCTGGCGAACCAGTTCCATGAACGCGTTCACCGCGATGGTCAAAAATTGTCTCATTGCCTGCCGGGCCAGCCCTTTCAGGACCCACCCTTCACCATCCCGTTGCCATTGCTTTGCCTTGCCTAGCCTTCCCGATGCGCACTTCGTCTTTTCCCTTCGTCGCCGTGACCACGGCCGTGGCGACGTCACCCACGTCACCACCCGCTCGTCATCCGCGGTCCACCGCCCATCGTCAGCCCGCGATTCTAGTTCCCAACCGCAGCGACGCAAAGGCTGAGCCCGCCCTCCCCCCGGACTCCCCGGAGAAAGGTCTAGGCATTTCCCATGCCAGCGTGCGGGTCCGGGATGGTGTCGATCGCCCCGTCGCAAGGAAACTGTGTTTTTTGCGGCACATCGAGAGCGCTTGCCGTGCGCGAGCCCCGGCCCGTCGGGAGATCCTTCATTCACAGCACCATTCCCAGGACCCACGCCACCAGAATCCCCAGCGCCACCCACCACCAGATGCCCCAACCCGCCGTGCGCCGGCCAGGACGGGCGCGCCCGCCGAACTCACGCCGCGCAAAGTCTTCGTGATCGAAGGGTTCCGACCCCTCGATCCCGAGCCGGTCCGCCACGGCGTCGTCCGACCACCCGGTTCGTTCGTCCGCCCCGCAGTCCGGACACGACTTCGCGCCACGTGGCACGTCCGCACCGCAGTTGGGACAGTTTTCCGGAGCAGCCATGAATCGTGCTGTTTCTGACGCCAGGAAACGCAAGTCGGAGATCGGCGGCGGCCACTGGAAATCACCCCGGGCCACGCGCCCGCAACATGGCCTCCACGCGGTCCACGTCGGCTGGCACGTCCACGCCGATGCTTTCATGGACCACCTGGGCCACGCGGATGGCGATCCCGTTCTCCAAGGCTCTCAATTGCTCCAGGCGTTCCGCGGTTTCCAGGGGCGAGACCGGGAATTGCACCAGGCGCAACAGGGCTTCCCGCCGGTACCCGTAGATGCCCAGATGCTTGAGAAACGGGAAGGCAGACAACTGCTCTGCCGCGGGTCGGGTGGCGAGATCCCGGACATAGGGGATGGTCCGCCGCGAAAAGTAGAGCGCCCACCCCGAAGTGGTGACCACCACCTTGACCACGTTCGGATTCTCGTAATCTGCCACGTCGGCGATCGGCGTGGCGGCGGTGGACATCTCGGCGTCCTTCAATGCCTCGGCCACCCGGTCGATCACCGCCGGGTCGATAAGCGGTTCGTCCCCTTGGATGTTCACCACCGCGTCGCATTCCAGCCTCGCCGCCACTTCCGCGATGCGATCCGTCCCGCTCGGGTGATCCTCGCGCGTCATTTCCACGCGCGCAAAGGCGCCGGCCACACGCGCAATGCGCGGGTCATCGGTGGCCACCAACACGTCCGCCAGGCACCGCGACTGCCGACACCGTTCCACCACCCGCTGGATCAGCGGTTGGCCAGCGATGAGATGCAGCGGCTTCCCGGGGAATCGCGTGGACGCATATCGCGCCGGAATGATTCCCAGGACCCGGGTTGGTACCGCGGACGGCATCCGCGATTCCTAGAGGGATACCGGGGACGCCGCAAGACGGCGATTCGGCTCGCTTCCGCTCATCCCGCTCGTCAACGCCCCTCATCCAGCGCGGACTCACGTCCGCGGCTACTTCCCCGCCTCCGTAGCCGCCGTCGTGAGACGGCGCTCGCTCGCTCCTGCAAACCCGTTTCGCCAAGGCAAGCCAGCGCGGACTCACCTCCGCGGCTACTTCCCCACCTCCGTAGCCGCCGTCGTCCAGACGGCGCTCACCCGCTCCTGCAAACCCGTTTCGCCCAGGCAGGCCAACGCGGACTCACGTCCGCGAACTGCGATCGCATGGGGATGACAAAGAGAATCGGGATCAGGGATCCGACGCGGCGACCGCCCGTGCCACCACCGCCTCCGGCAGATAGGCCACTTCGAGGCGCACCCCCGCCGGCACGTCCTCCGTCACCACGCGAGCGAAGGTGGAGTCCACCGTCCCGGTGAAGAGCCGCCACTCGTCGCCTGCGACCACCGGCA
>JADLFD010000605.1 GCA_020845805.1 Verrucomicrobiales bacterium
ACGCTCCTCGATTCACCGCGCTGGGGTGAACATCGCGCCCGCGCCTGGCTGGACGCCGCACGGTATGCGGACACCCATGGGCTGCACTTCGACAACTACCGTGAGATGTGGCCTTACCGCGACTGGGTCATCCGCGCGTTCAACCAGAATGTGCCCTTTGATCAGTTCACCGTAGACCAGATTGCCGGGGATTTGGTTCCGAACCCCACCGATGACCAACTCGTCGCCACCGGCTTTCAGCGCTGCAACGCGACCACGAATGAGGGCGGCACGATCGAAGCCGAGAACCTGGTCAACTACGCCAATGACCGGGTGGTCACGATGAGCTGGGTCTGGCTTGGGCTCACCGCCAATTGCGCCGCCTGCCATGACCACAAGTTCGACCCACTGACCATGCGGGACTTCTACAGCCTCGCCGCCTTCTTTCGGAATACCACGCAGTCGGGATTCGACGGCAACCAGAAGGACGGCGCCAACGCCACGCTCACGGTGATCAAGGATCCCACCGTGCGCACACGCTTTCAGGAACTGCCCGGCGCCATCGACACCGCTCGCCGTGCGGTCGAGCAAAGCAAGGCGGCGGCGGAACCAGGCTTCAAAGCCTGGGCCACGCGGCTCACCCCCGCCGACCTCGACACCGAACTGCGCCGCGATCTCGACCTCGAACTTCCCCTGCGCGAAGGCCAGGGCACGCAACTCGCCGGGACGACACGCCAGGGGGCGCGCAGCTTCACCCTGGAAGGGGAAGGACGCTGGGCCGACAACGGCAGCCGCGGCCAAGCCGTCCATTACGATCGCGGGGCGAGCGTCCCGCTCGGCGACGCCGGGGATTTCGACCTGGGTCAGCCCTTCTCCTTCGGGGGCTGGGTCTACGTGCCCAGCGGTCTCGACGACACCGCCTCGATTTTGGCGCGCATGGATGAAGCCCACGGCCACCGCGGTTGGGATCTGTGGATCCAACAGGGTCAGTTCGCCACCCATGTCGTGAGCCAATGGCCCGAGGACGCCATCAAGGTGCGCACCCGCAAGCGCCTCGCCAAAAAGGGCGACTGGCAGCACGTCTTCGTCACCTTCGACGGATCGGGCAAGGCCTCCGGGATCCGCATCTACGTGGACGGCGTCGCCGCCGAAACCGATTCCGAGGCGAAGGAACAGGTCCGGGAATCCATCCGCACCACCCAACCCCTGCGCCTGGGCAAACGCAGCGCGGGCAGCGCCTTTGCCGGTGGCGCAGTACAGGACTTCCGCCTCTATCGTCGCGCCCTGGCCGGACCCGAAGTGCGCGCCGTGGCGCGGGCCGAGGACCTGCGGCTCCTGCTCGCCACGCCCCTGGCGGAATGGAAGAAGGAGGCGGTCGAGGAAGTGTTCGACTACTACCTCATGAACCAGGCGCCCTTTCAGGAGGCGCGCCAGTCACTGGCCTCGCTCGAGGCGGAGCGGGAACGCATCCGCACGGAGAATCCAGTCACACACGTGCAGCGCGAACGCACCAACAGTATGCCCGTGGCAGCGGTGCTGTTCCGCGGCCAGTACGATCAGCCCCGCACCAATGTCACCGCCGGCGTGCCGCCGGTGCTGCATCCCCTGCCCGCCGGCTCACCGACCAACCGCCTTGGCCTGGCACGCTGGCTGGTGGCGCCGGAGAATCCGCTGACCGCGCGCGTCACGGTGAACCGTTTCTGGCAGGAGTTGTTCGGCACGGGGCTGATCAAGTCCACCGAGGACTTCGGGCTCATGGGCGAGGCGCCTGCCAACCCCGAGCTGCTCGATTGGCTGGCGGTCGAGTTCGAGCAAAGTGGTTGGAATGTGAAGCGTCTGTTCGAACTTCTGGTCACCTCGGCCACCTACCGGCAGAGCGCCGCGACCACCCCCGCGAAACTCGAGAAGGATCCCGCCAACCGCTTCCTCAGCCGCGGGCCGCGCTACCGCATGGATGCCGAGATGGTGCGCGATTACGCGCTCGCGGTTTCAGGCAAGCTCGACTCGGTGATCGGCGGTCCCAGCGTGAAGCCATACCAGCCCGACGGAGTGTGGGAGGCGGTGGCCATGCCGGAGAGCAACACCCGCAAGTACCAACGCGACACGGGCACCGCCCTCTATCGGCGAAGTCTTTACACGTTCTGGAAACGGGCCGCGCCTCCGGCGCTCATGGACGTCTTCAACGCGCCCAGCCGCGAGTCCTGCACGGTGCGACGTGAGCGGACCAACACGCCGCTCCAGGCGCTCGCCACTCTGAACGACATCACCTTCATCGAGGCGGCGCGCATCCTGGCGGAGTCTGCGCTCGATCGCACCTCCGGCTTGGACGCCGCGCTCGACGAGGTCGCGCGGCGTGTGCTCTGCCGGCCTTTGCAGCCCGAGGAACTGCGCGAAGTCTCCGCCACGCTGCAGGAAGCACTCGGCTTTTATCAGGATCAGCCCTCCGAGGCGGTGAAGCTGGCCTCGGTGGGCGAGGCTCCCTCCGTGCGCCGCGGCTCGGACGCCCCGCGCCTCGCCGCACTCACCCTGGTCGCCAACCAATTGCTCAACCTCGACGAAGCCCTGACCAAGTAAGCAGCCGACGCTCGTCCCGGGACGACCTCACCCCCATCCCCTCGATGTTTTCCTGATCATGAATGCTCCACTCCGCGAGGCCCTGGCGGCGCACAGCCGCCGACAATTCCTCACCCGCGGCGGCAGTGTCCTCGGCCTCGCCGCCCTCCAGTCGCTGCTCGGTTCCAGTCTCTCCTCCTGGGCCAACGCCCCGGCGGAAGGCGCCGGCGCGGGACTGCCGCACGGACTGCATTTCGCCCCCAAGGCCAAGCGCGTTCTCTATCTGCACATGGTCGGTGGGCCATCCCAAATGGACCTCTTCGACTACAAGCCGGTCATGGGGGAATGGTATGACAAGGACCTGCCCGATTCCGTGCGCATGGGGCAGCGCCTGACCACCATGACCTCCGGGCAGTCGCGCTTTCCCATCGCGCCGTCCAAATACAAGTTCGAGCGCCACGGGAAGTCGGGGATGTGGGTGAGTGAAATGCTGCCTCACACCTCCAAGTGCGTGGACGACCTGTGCTTCATCCGGTCGATGTACACCGAGGCCATCAATCACGAGCCGGCCATCACGCACATGCAGACCGGCAACCAGATTGGCGGGCGTCCCTGCCTCGGCTCCTGGATCAGCTATGGGCTCGGCTCGATGAACTCCAACCTGCCCACGTTCGTGGTGCTGGTGGCCGAACCCACCAACAAGGAGCAACTCCAGGCCATCTCCGCCCGCCTGTGGTCCAGCGGCTACATCTCCGGCGAGCATGCGGGCGTCTCATTTCGCAGCCAGGGGGATCCCATCCTCTTCATCACGAATCCGGACGGCTTGCCCACCGAGTTGCGCCGCAAGCAACTCGACCGCCTCAACCGTCTGAATGCCCTGCAGCACGCCGCGGTGGGCGATCCCGAGATCAACACGCGCATCCAACAATACGAGATGGCGTTCCGCATGCAGGCCAGCGTGCCGGAACTGGTCGAGGTAAAGAACGAACCGGCGAGCACCTACGCGCTCTACGGCGAGGAGGCGCGCAAACCGGGCACCTTCGCCTACACCGCCCTGCTCTCCCGGCGTCTGCTCGAGCGGGGCGTGCGCTTCGTGCAGGTGTACCACAACAACTGGGATCACCACGCCAACCTCGGCGGGCGCATGCCGTCCCAATGCAAGGATATCGATCAGCCCGTGCACGGGCTCATCCAGGACCTGAAGTCACGCGGCATGTTCGACGACACCCTCATCATCTGGGGAGGCGAGTTCGGACGCACGATCTACAGCCAGGGCGGCGTGTCCAAGGACAACTACGGCCGCGACCATCACCCGCGTTGTTTCACCATGTGGATGGCGGGAGGTGGCGCCCGCGGCGGTGCGATCTACGGGGAGACGGACGATTTCTCCTACAACATCGTGAAGGATCCTGTTCACGTCCGTGATTTCCACGCGACCATCCTCCACCTCCTGGGAGTCGATCATCAGCGCTTCACGGTGAAGGTCCAGGGACTCGACGCACGCCTCACCGGGGTCGAGCCCGCACGGGTGGTGAAGGAACTGATCACCTGAGCCGCAGCCGGAAGAACGCGCCCCCGTCAGAGCCGTCGAACGGGAGGTGGAACACCTCCATGCCGGGTACCCAGTCCACCGCCAACGGCTCCCACGTGGTCAGGTCGCGCGACATTTCCGCCGCGAACGGAAGAAACCAGCTCCGCGAGATGGGAAAGGTCCAGCGCGCGGGATTTCCGGCACCGTACTCGAGCACCGGAACGCCCAGCGGCGGCGCCGCGGCGGCCGTGAGGGTGAACTCGACATTCCCCCCCAGCCCGCTCAGTCCGAAGACCGCGATCTGGAAGAGTTCGCCGGCTTCGGCATGGAAGAGCGCCGCCGGAGCGACACTGAACGCGGCCGGTTCCGCCTGCCCCTGGTAGGTGGAGCGGTACACTCCGAAGTAGTGTTCGTACCCGCCGGCCAAGGGACGCAGCACCCACTCACCCGCCGCCGGGGCGCGCCA
>JADLFD010000606.1 GCA_020845805.1 Verrucomicrobiales bacterium
CTTCGTCCCATCCCGTCAGGTTGGTCGAGGCCAGGACGCGGTAGCCCACCCCGGTTTCCCGTCGCGACTGCCAGTAGCGAAACTCCAGGCCCCTGGATCCCGAGGCGAATTGGCTCCGCGCCAGATGTGGCAGCATCCCGGCCGACAGCGGCGCCGCGGGCAATCCCATGGCGTACCGCGCCAGGTTGCTGAGCCCGTCTCCTACCGCATCAGCCCCCGGTTCGCGAAGTGGCGCGGGCAACTGGGGGGGAAACACGCGGTCCTGCCAGCGCCAGTACGCTTCGCGCCGCCCGATGTACTCGCGCAACAGTTCCCACATCGCTCGATCCACCCGGCGCCCGTCCAGGATCTCGTAGTTCACGTCGGTCCGCCCGCTATTCACCGGGCCAAAACTCCCGTCCAGATTCCAAAGCGCCCAGCCCAACCCGGCATTCTCGTAGTTGTTGAGGGCATCACGCATCCACGACAGCACCACCGCGTGGGGCGTCGCGCTGTGACTTCCCCACTCCCCCACCATCACCCCGACACCGCGCGCCCGGAGCTCGAGCCACGGGCGGAGGGTCTCACGCCACAACCAGGCAGCATCCTGGGCGTCCGAATAACTCACTGTCGGAGCAGCCCCCGCCCGGTAGTTCACCGTAATCGTCTGCCGCTGTCCCCAGTCGCGATTCCCAGCCACGATCACGGTCTCGGAAGCCTCCCCTGTCGTAAGGCCGATCTCGCCAAAGGTCATCCAGTCTCCCTCGGAGTTCTCCAACGTCACCCACGGTGCACCCGCCGGAAGTGTCATGGCATAACTGCGATCGTAGACGTTCTGGTAAATGTTCCACTCGGGTTGGAACACCACTTCCTTCCACTCACCCACGCCTGGCCCGGGCCGGAAAAGCTTGTTGGTCACGATCACCCCTCCAGCCTTCACCACCAGGCGGCTCAGCGCCGAAACCTGGAGCACGCGAATTCGGAGCATCGTCGCCTCGGGAAACGGACCTTCGATGCGAAGCGCCGAGCGGTATTCCGGCTTCTGGGGGCCATAGAGATACCCGTTCACCAGCGACCCCGGCCAGGTGGGAACCGGCCAGGTGTCACTCCCGGAAACCCAGGAGGCGCGGTAGTGGGTCAGACCAAACGGCGTGTAGCCGCGCGTGGCCTGCGCCACCTGCAAGGGGATCAATTCCGGCACCGGCCGAGTGGCATAACTCAACCCATCACAGAGGATCAGACGCTGCGGATCCTCGGCACGGATGGCGGCCGCGAGCCGGGAGACCACATTGGAGTAGACCGCTGGCGTGATGTCCGGCGGTTCATTCAGCAGGTTGAAACTCAACCGCTCGTTGGGAATGCCCCGATAGCGCTTCGCAAACATGCCCCAATGGAGCGCGGCCACCCGCTGGGCGTCCGGATCGCTCCACAGACTCTTCGCCTCCGACGGCGTGGCCACCGTCCACCCGGGGATGCGATGCAGATTGAGGCAAACATGAACGCCGTAAGTTCCACCCCAGGCCACCGCTTGGTCGATCTCCGCCAATCGCGCCTCGGAAAACACCTCCCAGTTCTCCTCCGCGATGTAGCTGCGATAGTCCATGGGCAGCCGGACAAAGTTGAACCCCTGTGCCGCGATGAACTGGAAGTCCGCTTCTCGGAACGGGCCACTGTTCCAAGGCACCATGAATTTGTTCAGCAGATTGAAGCCACGCCAGGGAGGCAGGTTGGTCCACGTGGCTGCGGGCAGCGGCGTGGCGGCCTGCACTCCCAACGCAGCGAGCGCCCAGGCCCACAGGACCAGCACGAGCACGAATCGGCACAAGGGTGCGCTGAGTCGGGGGTTATTCATGCTTCCTCGCGGCCTCAGATCGCAGTCCCATCGCCGCCCAGGTGACGCAGAGATGGGCCAGGTAGTACGTGGGCAGGATCCAGCTATTCCAAGCCCGGTAGCGCAGGAACTCGTTGAAGGAGATGAGGGTGTCGGAGAAAACGATCAGAACCATCCCGGCCACGTACGCGGTGTAGGCCGCGCGTTCGAGTCGCAGGCCGAGTGCGCCCGCCAATGCGACACACGAGATCAGCAGATAGAGGAACACCGCCAATGCCAATGCACCGCTCCCGATGCGCGGCCAGAGCGCGATTCCAAAGTACGGCACGAATACCACCAACAGCAGCCCCAGGCCGCCGCGGCTCAATCGGCCGTGACACAGGCTAAAGCCGAGATAGCCGAGGTGCGCGCAGAAGAACAGGGCGATGCCCACCAGAAAATAGGATTCGCGCCCGCCACGATTCGACAGGAACCAGTCCCCGGCAGCCGAGAATCCCAGGGCCGCGGCCAGCGCCCAGAGGTCGCGTCTCACCGGCCACTCCCGCAGATGGACGCCCACCAGGATGCACGCACAGGAAAGGGGCACACCCAGCTTGGCCGCGATCGGCCCCCGGGTAGAGGCAAGCACCCCGAGGAAGGCCGGCAAGAGCAGGCAACATCGCCCCCAGGCGGCCGCACTCATGACGCGTGCTCCCCTGGGCCGGAACCTGCCGAACTTACCGCCCGTTGATGGAACTCACCATGCGAAGGCACGGGCGTAGTTTGAGTTCCACCGCCTGAGTCGCAATGGCGAAGACGTCGCCCTTCCCCGTCCCGTAGCCGCCGTCGTGAAGACGGCGCTCACTCGTCCGCTCCCGCTCACCCCGTTCGCCACGCCATTCGGCGCGGACTCACGTCCGCGGCTACTTCTTCGTTTCGTTCCGTAGCCGCCGTCGTGAGACGGCGCTCTCTCGTCCGTTCCCGCTCACCCCGTTCGCCAACGCCATTCGGCGCGGACTCACGTCCGCGGCTACTTCTTCGTCTCGTTCCGTAGCCGCCGTCGTGAGACGGCGCTCACTCGACCACTCCCGCTCACCCCACTCGCCAACCCCATTCGGCGCGGACTCACGTCCGCGGCTTCTTCTTCGTTTCGCTCCGTAGCCGCCGTCGTGAAGACGGCGCTCTCTCGTCCGCTCCCGCTCACCCCGTTCGCCAACGCCATTCGGCACGGACTTCATGTCCACGGCTACTCCCTCGTTCCGTTCCGTAGC
>JADLFD010000607.1 GCA_020845805.1 Verrucomicrobiales bacterium
ACGGTCACCGGGCTCGCCCCCGCCTCGTTCTGCCAGGGTCCGGAGACGGAATCCGCGCTCTGCAATTGCCCGCCGGAATACGTGATCACCGCGTTGCCACTCGATCGGCCAACCGACAGCGTGGGTTTCGCCCCGCCCCCGATGGCGTACTCGATGGTGCGCGCAAACAGCGTCTTACCCGTCTCGTTCAGGATGTCCCAGTCGGGTCCATAATTGACCGTGGGATTGGCCGCCTGGCCGTAGAAGAAGACGATCCGCTTGTTGGGCGCCACACTGCCGTCCACCAGCTTGTCGCCCTTGTCGTACACGAACAGGGTCGGGTACTTGCCGTCGGGCTCGATGCTCGCCAGCACCTCGGCATCCGCGGACGGAACCCCGAAGTTAAAACTGTAGAGCTCGCGGTACACTTGCAGCTTCCCGGCCGTGAACCCGCTCGTGATGGGATGCGCACTGTTCATGATGTAAAGGGAGTCGCGCGCGTCCCCGATGCCCAAGGCATCCACCTCGGACCGACCGGAATTGCCCCAATCCAAGAAATTATTGGAGCCGTCCTCGGTGCGCGCGGTCCAGTCGGCGTTGTCGTACATGAACGCCTCCATGGAGATCACGGCGATGTCGGTGTCTTTCAGTGTGAACACCCCCGTGCCCGACCCCGCGGGGTCGACCACTGAGGTCGAGCCGATCGACTCGGAGATGATCGCCAACTGTTTGCCCTGGGCAGCCGCGCGCAGGTCCTCCGGCGTACTGCCTCCAGTCGGGAACACCGTGACCGTGTAGCCCTTGGCACGCAGCCAGGCGATCATCGTCGCATCGGCATTGATCCAGCCGGCATCCGCAGTGAGATAGAGGATCTGCCCCGTCACCGGCGTGTCGTGGGCAAAAATCAGTTCCCCCGTACCGCCATGCGCCAGGCGACCCGCGGAATCGATGCCCGACTCCAGCGCGACGAGATAGTTGCGGGTCTGCTTCTCCTCGTCGGAAAGACCCGCCAGCAACTCGGCGTTCAACCCCTTCCGCCGCGCTCGGTTCGCCCAGAAATACTGCAGCTCCAGATCCTGCGAGCGCGCTGAACTTCCGTTCGCTCCGGGGCCCTGCTTGTCGTCGTCATCCAGGCCGATGTTGAACCCCATGCGGTAACCGTTCCTCAGGCGGTTGCCCGCCGCCGCATCCTCGAACAACCGCTTTCGGAAGCGCACCTCCAGCCCCCACCCGCCCGCGAGCGCCTTGCCCACACCGTGGATGTCCTCGGCCGGCCCATACTTCCACGGCACCCCCGTGGCCCAGGTCTCGGCACTCACGGTGCCGGACGCATCGTCCCAGGCAGAGAACTTCCCCTGGAAGTTCACGTAGCAATGGCCCCCCACCGCGTCCTTGGCACTGTCGGTGTTGTTGTCTAAACGGTCGAACAACGCATCCACCACCATCTCGATGGAGTCGTCCTTCCAAAAGGATCCATTCGGGTCGTCGCTGTTCACCACGTCGTCCTGCACACGCACGCCCACGTAAAAGTGTTCGTCATCGTGCGCCAACCAGAACTCGAAACTCGAATCCTCCGGCCCATCCCACGCGCGGTCCTCCGGCCAGTCCAGGATCCACGCGTTCTCACCCGGCGTCACTTTCATCGCAGAAAACCCGCCATACTCCGTGGCTGAAGGTGTGCCATCCAGCGTGACGGATCCGTTGGCCACCTTCGGCACCGTCAGCGTGGTGCGCGCGTTCTGCGACCACGGCCCCGCCGCGACGGGATCAAAGGTCAGGAGATCGAAGTCCTGGGGGAACGCCGCCATGGATCCGAGCACGGCGGTAGCGACGACAGACATGAGTAGCTGCCTTTTCATAAGGAATTAGTTTTATTGGGACTCTTCTCGTTTACGCAATTCGGTGGGCGCGTGCAACGCCCAATCCGGCTCCCGGTCCCCATCGCTTCCAGGCCGGTTCCGTCGCCCGGGTTTTCCTGGCTCCCGCGGGTTGCACCCACACCGCGCTCTGGTATCCACCAGGGGTCCACCATGCTGCCCTTGCCCGCGCTCATTCCGACCCATGCCTTCCTCACGAGGGATCGAGCGGGTGCCCTCAAGTTGCGACTGCACTCCGCCCTGAGCCTGGTCAGCGTGCTCACGGGACTGGCGCATGCCCAACCGCATTGGCCGCAGTTCCGGGGTCCGAACGGCCAGGGCGTCTCCCCGGACGCCCATCCGCCCATCACGTTCTCGACCTCCACCAACCTGCTCTGGCGCACAGTGGTGGAGCCCGGCCATTCGTCGCCGGTGATCTGGGGGAACCGGATTTTTCTCACCAGCTACCGAACGGGCGAACTGTCCGTCGTCGCGTTCGCTCGCGACACCGGCAACCGCAACTGGTCCTGGAAGGTGTCGGCCGGACCCGTGGGTGACGTGCATGCGGCAAGCAGCCCGGCCGCGCCGTCCGTGGCCGCCGACGCGACCCGTGCCTACGCTTACTTCGGTTCCTGGGGCTTGGTGGCCCTGGACCACGAAGGGCACGAGGTCTGGCGACGTCCGCTCACGCCGCCGCGCAACCGCTACGGCATGGCGACCTCCCCCATTCTCCACGGCGGGAATGTCATCCTGGTGCTGGACGCGGATGACACGCAGTCGCGCATCGTGGCGTTCCGCCAGGAGAACGGCGTTATCGCCTGGGAAACCGAACGTCCGGGTCAGCGCGCCACCTGGTCCACTCCCGCGCTCTGGACCGCGCCAGCCCAATCCGGGGGCAGCGAGGCCCTGATTGTCCTCAGCGCTCAACGGCTCTCCGCGTATCAGCCTTCAGACGGAAGAGAGCTGTGGACGCTGGACGGGTTCCCGCAGGAGACGGTGAGCGTTCCCGCGATCGGGAGCGACCTGGTGTTTGCCGGGGCCGCCGCACTGGGCGGGCGCGGCGACGAGCGCTACGACGCCATGGGCTGGAAACAACTCCTCCAGTTCGACGCCAACGCCGACGGCCTGGTCAGTACCAACGAGATTCCCGACGACTTCCGCATGGTGCTACGCCCGGATCTCCCGCGGGACCACTCCGGGTACGCGGTGCCGTTTCCCTTCAAGCGCGACTTCCGCAATCGCGATCTCAACCGCGACGGCCAGCTGGATGAGCGGGAGTGGGAACAAAGCGTCAAGAACTGGGAAGCTTCAAGCCGCCCGGTGCTCATGGCCGTGCGTCCCGGCCCCGGACCCACCAACGCGCTCGAGCGCGTTCAGTGGAAGGTCTCGCGCGGGTTGCCGGAAATGCCCTCCTTCCTGCTACTGCGCGACCGCGTATTCTACGTGCGTGATGGCGGACTGCTTTCCTGCGTGGACGCGAGCACCGGGCGGCAACTCTACCAGGAACGCGTGGGGGCTGCGGGCCAGTACTGCGCCTCTCCGATCGCCGCGGACCAACGGCTCTACCTGGCCTCGGTGCCGGGCATCGTCACCGTGGTCGATGCCTCCACCGACGAGCTGCGTGTGCTGGCGCGCAATGAGATCGGCGAGGCGATCCATGCCACTCCGGCCCTCGCGGGATCCGCGCTCTACGTACGAACGGCGCAGCACCTGATGGCATTTGGGGTTAACGAATCCAAGGGCGAACCCTCTTCAACGGTCAGGTAGTCGTTCATGCCGGCTAAGGAACGGGGGGGGAACTCGGCGATCCAGGCTGGGCGCCAGGCATGACCCACCTTTCCTGGTTCTCACGCCAAGGTGCGAAAGCGCCAAGAAAGACAGGGTACCTCAAACAGTCATGCCCCTCGGCCGTCTCCCCTGGGCGACTCTGTGTCTTGGCGTGAGCGACTGGGTCTTCAGCGTGCGGTCCGAGCCCCTGGAGTCCGAGCCCCGATCATGACCTCAATTCGCGCCGCGACGTCGGAGTGGCCCTGGATCGCACGTACCGTGTCCAGCGTGCGCCGTGCGGCGTCACGATCCCCCAGCGCGAGCTGCGCCGCAG
>JADLFD010000608.1 GCA_020845805.1 Verrucomicrobiales bacterium
ATCTCCTATCCGGGCTTCTACACCTCGATGGGTATGATCGATACCCATCCCGCCCTCAAAGCCGCCTCGCCCCAGGCTCCCATCGCCGACCTGTTCCAGGGCGATGACGTGTCCCACAACGGCGCTCTGTTCCTCGCCGCCAACTTCGGATTCTCCCATTTCTTCGACCAGAAGCTGCCCGACCCCCTGCGCGACTCCGCCGAAGGGTTCAAGTACCGCACGCCCGATGGCTATCGCTTCTTCCTCGAACTCGGCCCGCTCTCCAACGCCGATTCGCTCTACTTCAAAGGCGCTCACCCGACCTGGAGCCTGGCCATGGATCACCCGGTCTATGACGACTTCTGGAAGGCGCGCAACATCCGCCCTCACCTGCGCAATATCCGCTGCGCGGTCCTGACCGTGGGAGGTTGGTTCGATGCGGAAGATCTCTCTGGCGCGCTGGAAACCTATCGCTGGACGGAACGACAGAACCCCGGCATCACCAACCTCCTCGTGATGGGCCCCTGGAGCCATGGCCAGTGGGCAGGCGAAACCGGGGAATCCCTCGGCCACGTCCACTTCCGATCCAAGACCGCCGAGTTCTACCGCGAGAAGATCGAGCTCCCTTTCTTCCGTCGCTTCCTCAAGGACGACACCAACGCGCCGATCGCGGAAGCCCAGGTCTTTGAGACTGGCACCCACCAGTGGCGCCGCTTCGATCAGTGGCCCCCCGCCCAGGCCGTCCCCCGGACCCTCCACCTCGCTCCTCGAAGCCAACTCGCCTGGACGCCCCCCAGCGCTCCCGAGGCCGGTTACGACGAATATCTCAGCGACCCCGCACGCCCGGTTCCCCACACCACCGCCGTCACCACCGGTTACGACCGCACCTACATGGTCGGCGACCAGCGCTTCGCCGCGCAGCGCCCGGACGTCCTCGTCTATCAAACCGAGATCCTCGAAGACGACCTCACCTTCGCGGGTCCGCTCGCCGTCACGCTCCATGTCTCCACCACGGGCACCGACTCCGATTGGGTGGTGAAACTGGTCGACGTGTATCCCGGCGATTTCCCCGATCCCAATCCGAACCCGGCCGGTGTCCGGATGGGCGGCTACCAGCAGCTGGTGCGCGGCGAACCGTTCCGCGGGAAGTTCCGGCGCAGTTTCGAGAAGCCCGAGCCCTTCGTCCCAGGCCAGGTCGAACGACTGGCCTTCACCATGCCCGACATCCTCCATACGTTCCGCCGTGGACACCGGATCATGGTTCAGGTCCAGAGCTCGTGGTTTCCGCTCGTGGATCGCAACCCACAAACCTTCGTCACCATTCCCCAGGCGCGCGCCGAAGATTTCCGCCCAGCTACCCAACGCGTCTACCACACAGCCGAATTCCCCTCCTCCATCACGGTTTCCGTGCTCCCGCCCCGGACCGGGCCCGACTCCCTGCTCTCTGTACCAAAGCCCTGACGTTGCGAACGACGGCTACTTGGCTTTCAGCCGGACCTCAAACAGCTTCGGCCAGCGTTTCCCTGTCACCCACAGCCGATCGCCCACCGCATCATAGGCGATGCCGTTGAGCACATCCTCGGCCCCCGTGCGATCCGTGCTCGGGAGCAGTCCGGTGAAATCCACCACACCCGTCACCCGCCCGGTCGCCGGATCAAGAGTGACCACGCGGTCGCTCAGCCAGACGTTGGCCCAGACTTCTCCCTTCACGTATTCCAGTTCGTTGAGCCGGTCGACCAAGCGGCCCGCCGCGCGCACCGTGACGCGACGGCGTTCCTCAAAAGTCCCCGGATCCAGAAAGCGCAACTGCGCCGTGCCATCGCTGAGGATCAGCTCCGACCCGTCCGTGGTGAGTCCCCACCCTTCGCCCGGATAGGAAAACCCGCGTTCGAACTGCAACGTCGCGGCCGAGTACACGAACCCGTTCCCACCCTGCCAGGTGAGTTGGTACGCACGTCCGCGCAGCACGGCCAATCCCTCCGCGAAATATCGCGCCGGAACGTCCACGCGCTGGAGCACCTTCCCGGTCTGCAGCTCCACCCGGCGCAGGCTGGAGCTGCCATACAATCCGGTGCTCTCCAGGAACTGGCCGTCCAGGTACACCAGCCCTTGCGTGAATGCCTCCCGGTCGTGAGGCCACACGTGGATCACGTCATAGGTATACTGCCGGAGGATTTCGGGACCGCGCGACGGCGCGTTCGTGGTGTCCGCGCCCGCCACCGACCCCGCCATCACGGCGAGCGCGAGTCGGCCGGCCGCAATGATCGCCGGAGAAGTTCCCGATGCCATGGTCACCATTGTCGTGGGCAGATGCCTGCTGTCGTCATTGAGGATCCTGCCAGGCCCAGTCGCCACGTTCCACCGACCAATCCGGGCCAAAAAACCCCGTCGCACTCACGCCGGAGCCCCCCCGCTCCCAGGCGGCCGGCGTCAGCACAAGGCAATCGGGATACCCCGTGCCCGCCATGAAATACGGCAATCGCTCGGTGACCCGCAGCCCCACCATCCCCGTCCCCGAAATCACCCCCACGCTCGCCACTTCGGAGTCCGACCGCGGCTGCAAAAACAGGCAGGCCAGGTCGTCCCCCTGCATTTGCCGCGCCCCCAGCTGGACGCCACCCCGGCGCACCTGAACCGGAGACGCCTCCAGCAGCGCGCCCCAGGCCGCGTTCATGTCGGCATGACCGTACACGATGACGCCACGATCCCGAAACGCGGCCGGGTCAAAGGCCGCATCCGCCATCACCTCCACCGAGCCGTTGCCCCGGTACCAGAACGATTCCGCGTCGAACCGCGCGCGCGCCAGGGACCAGTCATTCTCCTCTCGGGTGCCACGGGTGGCATACACGAAGATCATGCGATGCCGAAACGCCTCCTTGAACCCACCTCCGCGCTGCGGCCCCTTCTCCCGCACCGAGAGCGGTTCCGCGCGGCTCCACACGCCGTCCTCGGACCGCTGCACCCGTATCGGCTGAGCCCAACTCCAGTCGGCACTGACGGCATCCGCCACGGACCGCCCCACGAGCCCCAGCTTCTGCCCATCGAGCTCGATCTCAACGCCCGCAGCTGTGGCGTTGCCCGGCGGGGCCGAAGGCTGCGCGCCCAACACCTCCGCGTTGAACACAAGTCGGCGGACGTTGTGAGTCGTCCCCACCACCCGCACCTTGCCCGGGTCCCACTGCACGTCGACCCGGCTCGGCTCGAGGGAGTGCACCTGTTGCTCCACCGCGACCCAGTGAGCGCGTGCCGAAACCCCCGGGTTCACCGTGGTGAAGCGAACCCGACGCACCTCCGACGCGGAGGGAAGCCGATGGCGCGCGAAGAAATCGAACATCGGCGGCCAGTCCACGCACTCCGCTCCAGGCTCATCGGAATTCTCCCACCAATGGCCGGCTCCCGGCTGCTCGTGCCAGTCGAAGTCGCGATGGAAACCTCCGAGCACGTCCCGCATACGACGCGCTTCGCGCACCGGCACGTTGTCGTCGGCATCCCCATGCAAAATGTACACGCCCTGGTGAACGAGATTGGTGGCGTGGGCCAGCGTATCGCTCGAGCCCGCAGCGCGACGCAGCAGGAGCTCCATGGCCGTCCCGTGGGTCAACCCGTCCGCCCCGGCGTAGGACTGAAAACTGATCCAACCCGCACTGGGCGCGACCGCCGCAAACCGGTCCGGGAAGGTCACGCCGAGGCTCCAGGTCCCGTGCCCGCCCATGGAGTGGCCCGTCAGATAAATGCGGTCGGGATCCGGTCCGAACCGGCGCCTCGCCAGTTCCAAAACCTCCAACGCATCCGAGCGACCCCATTCCTCCCAGTCGAATCCGTACGGGCGCCGGTTGGTGGGCGCCACCAGGGTCCCCCAGCGCTTGGGCGCATAGGCCTCCGCCTGGCCCATCGCCTCCACGCTCGCGCCGTGCAGCGAGAGGAACAGGGCCGCCGGCCGGGTCTCGGAATCCAGAGCCGGCGGTTGCACCGCATAATATTGAACGCTGCCATCGATCTCGCTCACGAAGGTGCGCCGGTAACTCTGCCCCGGACGCCGCACGCGCAGCTCCAGCTGGGCGGAAAGCCCCTCGGCGCGACCGCCTCCCACCGGATGCAGCGTCAGCGTCAGAGCTTGCTTCTCCCCGCTTGCGCGGCGGACGCGGGGAATCCGAAAGCCGACCTTACGCACTCCCCAGGGCGGCAACGCCGAGACCGTGGTCCGCGCCACATGGCCTCCCACCGCCGCCCGGAGTTCCCCTTCCCCCTTCCATTCCCCCGTCGCGTTGACGAGCACCGTGGCTCCCCATGATTCCTCCGGCGCACCCTCCATCAGATCCGGAAGCGTGGAGTCCGCGGTGTTGAAGAACACCGGAGCCGGCGGTGGCAGCAATCGCGCACGCAATCGCCCGCGCACGGAGGTGAACAGAAAATGGTTCGTCCCCGACCTCAAACGCACGGGGACCTGGACGTACCCGTAGCCATAGACATCCCCCACGCGCGGCTCGCCGTTGACGTACGCCATGGAGTGTCCGGAGGCGTTCAGAATCCACGTCTCGTCCGCACTCGTCACGTGGGTCATCCAGACATGTCCCCCACGCAATGCCGCACCCGAGATCCAGCCTTCGCCGTCCGCTTGGACCCGGGTCCAAACCCGCGGCCGCTCCGCCGTCCCGCCTGTGCTCTCCCCTTCCACCGGCACCCATCCCGGTTCCCGCACGCGCCGAGCCTCGACCGAATCCGCCGAGATCGTCACGCGTGCGCCGCGTCCGCTCCCCGCGATCGCCAAACCCTCGGTGAGCGGTCGTTCGCCCGGTTCGACCGCCGCCCACCCGCGCCCCGCCGCGCCGCCCAACGCGATCCCCACCCACAGCCAACACCCCAGCCGCAGGCATTTGGTAAAGCGCATGATGCCGTCCAGCCTCCCGTGTTCTGGGCCAGGGCGCAATTCCGCCGGATCGGCCCGCCGGGAAAGCGCAGCTCCGGGAAATTCCCGATCGCCGCCGCGGGAGTTCCCACGCTACCAACGGACATGCCATCCAGCACACGGGAAGGCAGTGCCCTCCCCTCCCCCTGGGCCGCGCTCGCCCTCTCCCTGGCCCTCGGAGGTCACGCACTCCCCGCCGCCTCACCGCCCCCTCCCGCCCCTCCGCTGACGGACTTGGCACACGACACCCAGCGCCAAGTGGTGGTGGACCGCGAGCCCGGCCAGTACCTAGGTCACCCTACCACCGTGCTCCTCGAAGACGGTCGCACGATCCTCTGCGTCTACCCTCAGGGACACGGTAAAGGCCCCATCTGCCTCAAACGCAGTCTTGATGGCGGACTCACCTGGTCCGCCCGCCTTCCCGTGCCCGAAAACTGGGCCACCTCCCGCGAAACCCCGACCCTCCACCGCGTCACCGATGCCGCCGGGAAAAGGCGACTCATCGTTTGGTCCGGACTCTACCCCGCCCGATTGGCGGTCTCGGAGGATGATGGAAACACGTGGACGCCTCTGCGCCCGGCGGGGGATTGGGGTGGCATCGTGGTGATGGGATCCGTGGAACCACTGCGCGAGTGGCCCGGCCGTTATTTGGCCTGGTTCCACGACGACGGACGCTTCTTCCAGTCAAATCCGGCGCCCGCGGCCCCGGTGGTGTTCCGCCTCTACCAGGTCGAGTCCGGAGATGGCGGTCTCTCCTGGACGCGGCCCCGGGAGATCCAGTCCTCCAGCGAAGTGCATCTGTGCGAACCCGGAGTGGTGCGCTCCCCCCACGGCAAACAACTCGCGCTGCTCCTGCGCGAGAACGCGCGTCGTCGACTCTCCCACGTCATGACCAGCGAGGACGAAGGCCGGACATGGTCCGCACCTCGCGAAGTGGGTTGGGCGCTTACCGGCGATCGCCACACGGCACGCTACCTCCACGACGGACGCTTGTTCGTGTCCTTCCGCGACACGGCGCCGGGATCCCCGACCGCCGGAGACTGGTTGGCATGGGTGGGAACGTACGAGGACATCCTTCAGGCACGGCCGGGCCAGCATCGAATTCGGCTCATGGACAACCACAATGCCTGGGACAGCACCTATCCCGGCGTCGAAGTGCTGCCGGACGGTACCGTGGTTACCACCACCTACGGCCACTGGACCCAAGGCGAGCAACCGTACGTGGTCAGTGTGCGGTGGCATCCTTCGGAACTGACCGAAACACGGCCGTAGTCCACAGCTCCCCCCCCGCGGCACTGGACAACCGCGATGATGCTCCTCTCGGCGGGATCGTTCGCCATCCATCCTCGTCGCCTTCAAGGTCCGGAACCCAGGCCCTCGACCCGCATACGAAGAGAAAAAAAAAAAGAGACCGGGCCGAAGCCCGGTCTCTCGTGTGTGTGCTGCGTATCCCGTTCCTGACCGACCGCGCGTCAGTTGCCGCGCAGGCGGTAGAACTTCTGTCCGGCCGGCGCCGTGGAGTAGGGCGAGGTCGCACCGCCGACATCGCTGTAGGTCCCGTTCACCGTGTCGGACGACTGCAGGACGCCCGCGGCGTAGGTGATCACCACATTCGCACCCACGAGCTTGACGCTCGCGATGCTGAGATCCACGACCGGCTGCGGTCCGTACCAATACACGACATCCTTGAGCGGCGGCAGCGAGGCGGCCGCGGTGGTGTCGCCCTCGCGACGCCAGGCCACCTGACCCCAATCGCCGCCGCCCCCTTCCTTCACCAGGTAGAGGATGCCGTAGCTCTGGCCAGCCGTAAGGCTGATCGGCGCGCTGGTCGGGAACGTGCCGTCCCCGTTGTCCCCCGCACCCGGCTCTTCAAAGGCCGCACAGCAGCCATTCTCGAGCGCCACCGGCGTGGCCGTCGCTGCGTCGGGCAGCGCCGCACCACTCAGGTTGATGAAGAGCTGCGAAGCATCATCGCTGCGCACAAAGAACCGGTACTGCCCGGTCACGGTCGGCTTCAGGACCGCCTTGAGCGCGGCGCCGAAGTTGTCGCCGAAGGTTTCGCCAAACGCCGGTTCCCCGAAGGTCAGTCCGGTGAGATAGCGAGTCACGTCGGGCGTCGCGGGGTACTTCTCGCTGGCGAGGAGGTCCGAGACCGCGGTGCCGTTGACGCTGTTGAACTGATCCATGCGTGCGCGGTTGGCCACCATGCTCCAGGCCCCGAGTTTCGCCGTGGTGTTGGCCGCCACCGGGGTGCCACCCAGGTTCTGCACGTTGCTGAGGGTGATCGTGTAGGTGGTACCCTCGGTCTGCCGGCTGGTCGTGAGCCGCACCGTGTAGGGATCCACGAGCGTGGCGGCACTGATGGTCAGTCCCTGATCCACGGCGTAGTTCGAGGCGGTGGTGGCCGTGGGCGCCGTCACCGGCTGGTCGAACTTGAGGGTCGCCTCGGTGAACAACTCGCTGCCCGTCACGCTCGTCACTTTGGCCGGTTGGTTGGCCGTCACCGTCAGGGTGACTTCCTCGCTGGTCACCGTCGCGCCGGGAACGGAGGCGCTCACCTTGATCTTCGCGCCGTTGTCGGCGGGCTGGGCCAGGGTCATCGAGAGCGTGGCGCTGTTGGCACCCCGGATCAACGCCCCGTTCTTGTACCATTGGTACGAGATGGGACTGTTGTAAGGAGAGGTCGCCACCGCCGCCGCACTGAACGTCACCGGCTGATAGGCCACCGCGGTGGCGCTCACCGGAGCGTTTGAGAGCGAAATCGAGGCTCCCACGGCATCACCCTTGCCCGCGGCAAACACCGCGCCGCGAATGGCCGTAAGCTGACCGGCCGGAGTCGTGTCGCCTTCCTTGCGCCACGCCACTTCGCCGTTGTCGCCGCCGCCGCCTTCCTTGACCAGGAACACAAATCCATAGCGCTGCCCTGCCACCAGGCTCACGGGTTCACTGGTCGGGAACGTCGAGCCGTCGTCGTTCGCGATGTCGGGTTCCTGGAATCCTTCGCAGCAATCCGTCTCTTCCGCGATCGGCATGTCCGTGCCCGGCACCGGCAACACCGCTCCCGCCGGGTTGAAGTAGAACTGGGAGGCATCATCACTGCGCACGAAGAACCGGAACTGGCCCGACTCCGGCGCCGTCAGCACACCCGCGACGCGGATGCCGTAGTTGTCGCCGAATTCAGGGCCGGAAGCGCCGCCGAAACCAAAGCTCAGGCCGTTGAGATAGCGGGTCCGATCCGGGGAGCCCGGGTACTTCGTGGACTCCAACAGCACCGAGACGGCCGTTCCGTCCAGCTTGTCGTAGATCTCGCCCACCAACCATCCCGAGGTATCCACTTCGGCACCCGTCGTGACCGCGACCGTCGCCTTGTCCGACTCATTACTGGACACGTCGACC
>JADLFD010000609.1 GCA_020845805.1 Verrucomicrobiales bacterium
ACCTTCACCCCCTCTCCCCCTTTGCGCCTTGGCGCCTTGGCGTAAACCACCCCCCTTTGCCTCACGCAAAGCCGCGAAGCCGCCAAGAAGACCACGAGCCTGCGACCTTCGCCTCCACCGCCCTCTCCCCTCTGCGCCTGGGCGCCTTGGCGTGAGCCGCCCTGTTCGGACCTCCAACCAGGGCGGTGACTCTGTCACCGTGCTCCGGGGAGGGGAGGGCCGCCCCACGAAATACTCCTCAAGCCCGGGCCGTGCGCCCCGATGAATGAGTGAAGCGACCCGGGTCCCGGGTGGCGGCTCCCCGCCGCCCCTATCCCGTTTCCGAAGCGAGTGCCTCCGGCACCCGCCCCGGCGACTCGCGCCCAGGACGCTTCTGCTCTGCCATGGCCATCTTGCGTACCCCACCGTCCTCGCGCGCGTTCCCCCTCCGGACCCGCGCGAGCGCGTTTACCCTCATCGAACTTCTGGTGGTGATCGCCATCATCGCCATTCTGGCCAGCATGCTGCTCCCCGCCCTGGCCAACGCCAAAACCAAGGCGGTGGGGATCAAGTGCCTGAGCAACATGCGCCAGTGGGGACTCGCGCTGAACGTTTACGCCACGGAGAACGAGGACCGCGTGCCCCGCGATGGCACCGATGACAATGGCCAGTACGGCGTCGATACGGGCGCCACGGAAGGACCCGGGAGTCCGAATGACCCTTACGCCTGGTTCAACGCGCTGCCCCCCAGCGCCGGCGAGAAACCGCTTTCCAACTACTGGGCCGGCGCCACCGCTCCGCGGCTCGACCTGCCCTTCCCCGGAGGACGTTCCCCCTTCTGGCATTGCCCCGCCGCCAAGCCTTCCAGCAAAGACCAGTTTCTGCAGAACGGCGCGTTCGGCTTCTTCAGCCTGGTCATGAATGTCGACCTCAAGCTGCTTTCCACCATCAAGAACAACGTCCAGGGCAATAGCTACACCTACCCCGACATGCCGCGCTTGAGCACCATCCCGAACCCCTCCGGCACGGTATTGCTCACCGACGGCGCGTTCAGTCCGTCCCTCGAAACCTATACCGCGACCCCCCCGCGCAACGGCATCTTCCCCGCCGGCCGGAGCACGCACTTCGCTCAGCGCCACTCCAATCGCGGCGGCAACCTCGTCTTCGTCGATGGCCACGCGGCGTTCTACAAGCGCAGCTACATCACCAACGGCTCGCCCAGCCGGGAGGAAAAGTTCAATCCGGACGTGGTCTGGAACCCCAACCGCGACCGCCTGCAGTAGGCCCACCGGTCCGCTCAACGCGCGGGTGCTTTTGTGCGCACCCCCAACGCGCAAGCAATGGGGCGCTGCAACCCCGTCACCCACGGGCTCCGCGGACGATTCATCACCTTCACGCCGCGCCATCCCCCGGCAGACACCAGCGTCGTCGAGGCCCCGCCATCCAGCAGGATCGCGTCCGTCGCACCCAGCTTGAGCAGCATCTCCCCCGCCTCGAACGGAGTCGTCCCCTCGCTGTAGCCCGGCTGCCCACCGTCCACCACCAACCAGTACATCCAGCGCCGGTCCGCCGAGAGCCCCACCGCCGTCACCGCGTCGCGCGGGCGCATCTCACCCAGGTTCTGTCCGGACCTGAGGTTCGCCAGAAATCCACCCAACCCGAGGTCGATCTGCGGATCCACCGTCTGCCCGCGCTGCAGCGACCATGCGCCCGTCCGACTTCGCACCAGCGCGTCGAGGTTGGACACCGGATCCCCCACCGCCCATCCGCCGGTGAACACCAAGCCCTGCGTGTGCACCACCGGTCCCGGCACGTACGGCTCAGGCTTGAACGGCGTGGCGTTGATCGCCGCCAGCAGACCGTCCTGCCGCAGGAGTCCGGAGGCCCACGCCGATCGGAAGCCGTCCGGAGTCGCGGTGCGGGCGGACACCACCAATTCGAGCCCCGGGTCGTGAAGATCCAGCCGCACCACATGCGCCTTGAGCGGGCGGGGAGAACTCCAGGCACCACGCGCATAAGCCATCCCCGGGTGCCAGGAAGCCCAGGGACCGAACCCCGCATTCTCGTTCGACCAACGCTCCAGCCAGCGCGGCCCGGGCCAAGCCGTCCAGATCACGAGAGCCATCCCCAACCCCATCACCACGCCCAGCGCCAGCAGTCCTCCCACGAGACGCACCCGTCGCCGGGGGCGAGGTCCTGAGCCGTGGGAAGGGGACGGGTTCACCACACCTCCACCGGTCCCCTTGGGACGGGAATCGCGGTGCGGGCCGCCGCCGCGGGTTCCATGAAACTGGCCACCATGGGCGGCGGCCGAAAGCGCTCCTGCAACTCGCCGTCCGGACCGCAGAACTGGGCGCGCCAGGCGCGGTAGCGGTCCAGGATGGCACTGTATTCCGCGCGCGTGGAAAGCGTCACCACGCGCTTGTTGAACTCGTTCACCGGTCCGAACCGCTTGGCGTACCACGGAGCCACCTTGCGGAACATCAGGCAGCCATGTTTCTCACCAAACACCTCCACCATCAGATCCAGGTGACGCGTCATGACGCGCACGCGCTCGTCGAAGGTGGCCTCGGGAAGTAGTTCGCCGGTGGCGCAGTAATGCCGGGTGCGACGGAAGATCCACGGATCATAGAACGCACCCCGGCCGATGCTGACGCCTGCGCAGCCGGTCACTTCCAGCATCCGCCTGGCCGCCTCGGGAGTGGTCACGTCGCCATTGCCCACCACCGGAATGCGCCGGGCTGCCGCCACCACCCGGCGGATGCCCTCCAGATTGACGGTGCCCGCGAAGCCTTGTTCGCGCGTGCGCCCGTGCACGAACACTCCCGCGATGCCCACATCCTCCAATGCACGCACCAAGTCAGGGGCGGTGAGGTTATCGTCGTCCCAACCAAGCCGCATCTTGGCCGTCACCGGGATGCGCACGGCATTCACCATGCCCCGCACCAGTTCCTGCGTGCGCGCGAGTTCGGTCATCATCGCGGAACCGCCGCCCACGCGGCACACCTTGCGCACCGGACATCCCATGTTGATGTCGATCGACTGCACCCCGACCGACTCCAGGTAGACGGCGGCGTCGCGCATCTCCTCCGGCACCGATCCGAAGAGTTGCACGGCGAGGGGGCGGTCGTGCGCATCCGACTCGATCAGCTTGAAAGCCTTGGGATTCTTCTCGAGCAAGGACCGCGCGTTAACAAGGTCGGTGGTGCAGAGATCCACCCCGCCCAGCTCCCGCACCACACGGCGGAACGGAAGGTTGGTGTACCCGGCCAGCGGCGAGAGAAAGAGGTTGGAAGCCAGCACCAGCTGACCCAGCCGGAATTCGACACGAGAAACCGCCGCCCCCGGCGCGCCGCTGGCCGGGACGGGAATCGCGCTTGGAATGGCAGGAATCGGGGTGTCGGCGCCCATCGGACTCAGGGTATAGCAATCCCTCTGCCCCGACGCCAATCCTGCCGCGCCGCGTCCGGGCGGGGGGTTGCGGCTCAGTCTTGGTCTTTATGCCGAAGTCGGGAACGACCCGCTGAACAGAAGGAACAGGAAGGGCGGAGGCGGCGCGACGGCTGCACGCCTTCGCCCCGCCTCAAGCAACAAAAACGAAGAGGGGCGGACCCTTGCGGGTCTGCCCCTCCATCGAAGCCGCCAACCGTGGCGGAAATGTCGCGGACGTTTAGTCCTGCTTGTCGCGGGCGGCACGCGCCTCGTCGGCCGCGTCGAACGCGGAGGCCAGGGCCACCAGGTCTTCGCCGGGCTTGAGGGCGTCGAGCAGCTTCTGCTCTTCCTTCAGCTGTTCCGGCGTGTAGTTGGCGGCCTTGATCGACAGACCGATGCGGCGCTCGCCACGGTCGATCTTGACCACGCGGGCCGTCACTTCCTGGCCCACGGTCAGCACGTTCTTGATCTTCTCCACGCGCTCCTCGCTCACCTGCGAGATGTGCACGAGACCGTCGATCTCGTTCTGCAGACCGATGAACGCACCGAAGCTCGCGAGCTTGGTGACCTTGCCAGTGACCAGATCGCCGACCTTGTAGTGCCGGTCGATGTGCTCCCACGGATCCTCGGAGAGCTGCTTCACACCGAGCGCGATGCGCTGGTTGGGACGGTCGACTTCGAGCACCACGGCCTCGACGTCGTCGCCCTTCTTGAGCACTTCGGACGGGTGGTTGATCTTGCGCGTCCAGGAGATGTCGGACACGTGCACCATGCCGTCGATGCCTTCCTCCAGCTCGACGAAGGCGCCGTAGCTGGTGAGGTTGCGCACCTTGCCGCGGACGCGCGTGCCGGGCGGATACTTCTCCGCCGCGCTGTCCCAGGGGTTCGCCTCGAGCTGGCGAATGCCGAGGCTGATCTTCTGCTCGTCACGGTTGATGCCGAGCACCGACGCCTCGATCTCCTGGCCCTGCTTGAGGACGTCGGAGGGTTTGGCGATGCGCTTGGTCCAGGACAACTCGGTGACGTGCACGAGGCCTTCGACACCGGGCTCGATCTCCACGAAGGCGCCGTAGGGCACCAGGTTGACGACCTTGCCTTTGACCTTCTGACCCACCTGGTACTTCGTCTCGATGTTCTCCCAGGGGTTCTGCAGCTTCTGCTTGAGACCCAGGCTGACGCGTTCCTTCTCCTTGTTGACGTCGAGCACGACCACGTCGATTTCCTGGCCGACCTTGAGGATCTCGGAAGGATGCCCGATGCGGCCCCAGGACATGTCGGTGATGTGGAGCAAACCGTCGAGGCCGTTGAGGTCGATGAACGCACCGAAATCGGTGATGTTCTTGACCGTGCCCTTGCGGATGTCGCCCGGCGTCATCTCCTGCAACAGACGCGAGCGGCGTTCGGCGCGCTCCGCCTCGATCAACTCCCGCCGCGACAGAACGATGTTCTGGCGGTCCTGGTTGATCTTCACGATCTTGAAATCGTACGTGTTGCCCACGTAGGCCTGCAGATTCTTGGGCGGAACGATGTCCACCTGCGACGCGGGCAGAAACGCCTCGACGCCGACGTTTACCAGCAGACCGCCCTTGACCACGGCCTTCACCTTGCCGCTGATCGTGCCCCCCTCGGTGGCAGCACTCAGGATCTTCTCCCAGTTCTGCTTGAACTCCGCCTTCTCCTTGGACACGACGACCATGCCGTCCTTGTCCTCGAGCTTCTCGATGAAGATGGGGACTTCGTCGCCCACCTTCACGGAGGCGATGTCTTCGAACTCCGAAGCGGAGACGACGCCTTCACTCTTGTACCCGATATCCACGAGGACTTCGCGCGGGCGAACCTCGATGATGATCCCCTTCACAATCTGGCCGGCAGCAAAGCTGAGTGTGCTTTGCCGCAAGGCCTCTTCCATGGTGAGCATGCGGACTAATGCCTTCTCTGAACTGGACTGGAGACTAGGGCGGGGCCGAACGGCTCCCGTCGAAGACTCCATTGCCTAATCGTACCGCGTTGCGGTGGCAACGGAGGTTGACGGTTAGGTTACCTGGTTGACTCTCGTTTCTCAGCCCCTCGTGGACGTCCGCACACGCGGCGCCCGGGCAGGTCGGCAACCCTATCGGCCGATGTGCCTCTGGCAAGGGGCTTTTTCGCCGATATCAAGGAGGGAAGACCGGCCCCGCCCAGGTGCCGGAAGGTAACGGCGCTTTGCGCTCCCCCTCTTCCCGCGTACTGTGAGTCTGCGTCGGGCGCGCTCATGAACCTCCAACACCCAGCCACCGCCGGCCTCGTCTCCGGTCCCTACGACGAGGGCGCCCTCCGCGCCGCCCTCGAATCCGCGCGCGCCTCCCTGCCCGACGACCGCGCCGATCTCGCCGTCGCCTTCCTCACCACTCCCCTGATGGCCCAAACCTCCGAACTCATGGAGGTCCTCCAAGTCCACGCCCGCGCTTCCTGCCTGATCGGCTGTACCGGAACCGGCGTTATCAGTAACGGCCTCGAGGTCGAAGAAGGCCCCGCCGTCGCCTTCGCCCTCCTGCGCGTGCCCGGATCCCAGTTCAAACCGTTCCGCATCGCCGCCGCCGACGTCGAAGAAGCCCACGGACCCGCCTGGTGGCACGCCAAGACCGGCGTGGACTGGACCCAAACCCGCGGCTGGCTCGCCTTCGCGGATCCCTACAGCCTCGATTCGGAAGGCTGGCTCCACCAGTGGAACGAAGCCTACCCGTCCGTCCCCACGGTCGGCGGCCTGGCCGGGGGAGGACCCAGCACCACCCGCACCCACATTTTCCTCAACCAGGAGGTCTACTCCGAGGGCGCCGTCGCCGTCTCGGTCTCCGGCCAACTCGGCCTCGAAACCACGGTCTCCCAAGGATGCCGCCCCATCGGGCGCCCCTGGACGGTCACCGCCGCCGATCGGAATCTCATCCAGCGGATCGGCAATCTCCCCGCGCTGACGGTCCTGCAAAACACCTTCGATGACCTGCCCGCCGCCGACAAAGCGCGCGCCGGCGGAAACATCTTCGTCGGGCTCGCCATGAACGAGTATCAGGAGGAACATCGCCGCGGTGATTTTCTGGTCCGCAACCTCCTGGCCGCCGACCCCAAGAGCGGCGTCGTCGCCGTGGGCGCGCGTGTGCGCGTGGGGCAGACGCTGCAGTTCCAGTTCCGTGACGGCTCCGCGGCGGATGAGGATCTCTCCTCGGTCCTTTCCAGTGCCCGCGAGCGGCTCAACCCCAGCCGGGTCATCGCCGCCTGCCTGTGCACCTGCGCCGGACGCGGCAGCCGGCTCTTCGGCCACCCCAACCACGACGCGCAACTCGTCCACACCAGCCTGGGTGCGCCGCTCCCGCTCGCTGGGTTGTTCTGCAATGGCGAAATCGGCCCGGTAGGCGGGCGCAACTATGTCCACGGTTACTCCGCCTCCACCGCCTTCTTCGTCTCCGGCTCCGGCAGCTGACGTCTGCCCTCCGCTCGACTCCGGACTCTCCACCCTGCCCGCCACCCCAGGCAGCCTGATGGCGCCCGTCACCGACGGCCGCTATCTGCACCAGCCCGCTTCCTGGTTCGAACGACTCGTCCCGGAGACGATCTTCGGCTCCGTCGCGCCGCTCGAAGTCGAGCTCGGCGCTGGCGACGGTTCCGTCCTCATCGCTTGGGCCCGCACTCACCCGGATCGCCATTTCTTCGGCGTCGAACGCCTGCTCGGACGCATCCGCAAAATCGATCGCAAGGCCCAGCGCGCCAGCCTCGTCAATGTCCGAGGCCTCCGCATCGAGGCCTCCTATTGCCTGGAGTACCTGCTCCCGCACGGCTCCGTGGATGCCTTGCACGTCTACTTCCC
>JADLFD010000610.1 GCA_020845805.1 Verrucomicrobiales bacterium
AGTCGGCGTGGTGCATGTCGGAGATTCAAGCGGCTCTGAATTCGGGTCGTCGTGGTCGCCGTCCCAAGCGCATCGTGGTGGTGGAGGGCGATCGATCCGCGGTTCCCATGCTCTTGAACACGCGGCTTCGGAAAAAAGGGCAGGACCGCGACATCAGGGTCCAGAGTGTGAGGCAGATCATGGAGGAGGAGATTCACGCGTGATCGGTCGCCGAAGGTGACCCCGAAGTGCGGCGACGGAGCCGCCGCTTTTGCTTTGCCAGGTGACGGGCGGAGGGAAACGGGAGGCGCGTGAGGCAGGGGCTTTTTTTGGGGGGGCGACAGTACCGCGCTTGGCGTGAGGGGAGGGCGGTGATGGCGTCACCGCAATCCAAGGAGGGGGGGCGTGTGCAAGACTCTGGACCTGAGCCCCTCGGCTGCCCTATCAATCGGCCTCTCATCCACGTGACGCCGATGACTGGCAAAGCCCCTGGCACAAGGTTGTGGGTCGGCATGGGCCGGATCGTTCAGGTCCGGCGGGGTGGCTGTTCCCGTCGCTGAACCCGATCGCCACCGAGTCCATGGTCTTCACGACACAGATCTTCGTCTTCTACTTCCTGCCGTTGTTCCTGCTGGTTTACTACAACCTGCCGCGGAGCTGGCGGAACGTCTGCATCACGGTCGCGAGTTATATCTTCTACGGCTGGTGGGAGCCCTGGTTCGCAGGGCTGATGATGTTCACCACCGTGATCGACTTTTACTGGGGCAAGTTCATCACGCGGCCGGGGGCGACGCGCGCGCAGCAGAAATTTGCGGTGGTGGCCTGCGTGGTCACGAACCTGAGCCTGCTGGGGTTCTTCAAGTACTACATGTTCGCCGCTGAGACCCTGAACCGCCTGCTGGCCACGGTCGGGGCCGAGCAATTTCGGGTGCTGCAGGTGGTGCTGCCGATCGGGATCTCCTTCTACACCTTCCATTCGCTGACCTACATCATCGACCTGTACCGCGGGCACGCGACCCCGGCCAAGTCGTTCTCGGTGTTCTCGGCGTTCGTGGCCTTGTTTCCCGATTTGGTCGCGGGCCCGATCATTCGCTACAAAACCCTGGCGGAGCAGTTGCACCAGCGGGAGCACACGGCGACGCGGTTTGCCTCGGGGATCTCGATCTTCGTGGTGGGGTTCGCGAAGAAGATCCTGCTGGCCAACCCGTGCGGGCAGGTGGCGGACGCGGTATTTGGCGCGGCGCAGCCGTGGGCCCTGGACGCCTGGGTGGGCGTGCTGGCGTACGCGTTCCAGATCTACTTTGATTTCTGCGGGTACTCGGACATGGCGGTGGGACTGGGTCGGATGCTGGGGTTTGAGTTCCTGAAGAACTTCGATGCGCCGTACCGCTCGGAGAGCATCACCGATCTCTGGCGTCGGTGGCATATCTCGCTGTCGAACGTGCTGCGCGACTACCTGTACATCGCGCTGGGGGGAAATCGGAAGGGCGAGGCGCGCACCTACCTCAACCTCACCGTGGTGATGCTGCTGGGGGGGCTCTGGCACGGTGCGAAATGGAATTTCCTGGTGTGGGGCGCGTTCCACGGCGTCCTGCTGGCGTTCGAGCGATGGCTGGGTAAGCGCAGCATGTATGGTGGCATGCCGCGTCCGATGCGGATCGGAGTCACGTTTCTCCTGATGCTGTTCTCCTGGGTGTTGTTCCGGGCGGAGGATCTCTCCTCGGCCTGGGCGTACTTCGGCGCGATGTTCGGGGTGGGGGCGGAGGGAAGCGCGGCACCGTTGCTGGCGGCGATGATCTACACTCCGTACCACCTGGTGGCGATGGGGGTCTGCGCGGTGCTGGTCTTCCAGCCGTTGCAGGCCCACGACTGGTCGGAGGCGCCGGTGACCTGGGGGAGGACGGCCGTGTTGCTGCCGCTGTTCGTGCTCTCGCTCCTGGCCATGTTCGCCCAGGAGTTCAATCCGTTCCTGTACTTCCAGTTTTGAGCCGTCATGAACCGCGTTCGTTTTCGTGATCCTCGTTGGTGCCTGATCCTGGGGTTCCTCGCCATCCTCGGCGTGGTTCCACTGGCGCAGGTGGCACTGGAGACCCGCCAGGGCGATGGCATCCGGATGTTCGACGTGTTCAGCCAGGCGCCCACCGCCAGCAACCTCCGGGCCTACGAGCACAGTATGGAGGAGGTGAACTGGGCGGCGCGCGCGAGCCGGCCATGGATGCAGTGGGCGCAGTTTGCCTGGTTGGGCGACGGCGGGGCCAAGGCGGCGCTGGGTCGGGACGGATGGTACTTCTACAAGCCCGGGGTGCAGTACTCGTTGGGGCGCAGCGAAGCCGCGTCGACCACTCCCCCCTCCACGACTGCCGCCGCTGTGGCTCGGGATCCGCTCCCGGCGATCGTGGATTTCCGGGACCAATTGCAGGCGCTGGGCATCCAGTTGGTGGTGATGCCCGTGCCGAACAAGGAGAGCATTTATCCGGATCGCCTGACCGCCCGCGCGGCGGGTCGGACCGGGGTCATGGCACCGCGCACGCGCGAGTTGATGGAACGCCTGCGCGAGGCGCGCGTGGAGGTGATCGACTTGTTTGAAGCGTTCACCCAGGCGCGGCAGACGACGGGCCCCGGGGCGGCGCCGGACCTGTATCTCGCGCAGGACACCCATTGGTCGCCGGCGGGGATGACGCTGGCGGCGCGGACGGCGGCACGGCGGTTGGTCGAGTTGGGGTGGGTGCGCCCGGGGGCGGTGGAGTATGACGCCAAGCCAGCTCCGGTGCAGCGGCTGGGGGATATCGTGCGCATGCTGCAATCGCCGCCGATCGAGGCGCGGGTACGGCCCGAAACGGTGGCGTGTGAGCAGGTGTTCCGGCGCGACAACGGCCGGCTTTTTGAGGAGGCGGTGGACGCGGAGGTCCTGGTGGTCGGCGACAGTTTCCTGCGCATCTACCAGCGCGACGAACCGGGCACGGCGGGGTTCATCGCGCACCTGGGAAGGGAACTCCGGCAGCCGCTGATTTCCCTGGTCAACGACGGGGGCGG
>JADLFD010000611.1 GCA_020845805.1 Verrucomicrobiales bacterium
AGAAAGCCGTGTCCGAGTGTGTGATGGACTGCGAGTGCAGCGCCGATGATGGCGTAGGTTTCAGGGTCGCGCTGGGCGGCCTCGCCGGTCAGGTCCGACATGAGGGAATGATCTCCGGATCGGGCCAGCGGGAAAGCAGTGACGGTGGGGAGACATACGATTGTGTCGGGGTCAGGCACGGCGACGGGAGCGACCCGAGGCGGTTCCACGTCATGGGGGCGGGGCGAGAACCTGGTTGGGTCACTCACTCTCTGCGGCGGACATTAAGACGTGGGGCGGCGTTGGTGGGTTGCGGCGAGGGGGCTGCCGGGCTCTCCAGGTTGGCTTCGAGCACCTCGCCGGGGTGGAGGTGGACGGTGTAATCCTGGCCCTCCAGGCGTACGTCCGATCGGTTCCAACGTGGGGTCCGTGCGCCAAAATTGTTACGGACACGAAGGGCGCCGTCGCGCCCGGCCACGATGCGCAGCCAGGTGGTGGCGTGGTTATGTCGGCGTGCCGACACTCGGTGGCCGCCTTCGGCGCGGAGGTCTTCGAAGGCGGCGTCGGCCCAGCGCCAGGGCATGGCGGGGAAAAGGCGCAGGCTGCCCCAGTCGCCGGCTCCGGGCTGCGCGCTCCAACTTTGCAGCAGCATTTCGTGGAGGGCGGCGGTGGCGAGAAAGTTCCCCTCCAGCGTGAACGGGCGGTAGGTCATGGAGCTGAAGCCAGACTTGGTTTGATCCCCGTTGGCATGGAAGCCGTTCCGCAGGGTGAACGCCTGGAGATAGATTTCGAGGTGGCGCAGAGCGGATTCGGCATCGCCCACGCGGGCGCGAAGAGCGGACATCCAGGTGAACGAGTATCCGCACCATTGCCTTGTGCCGAAGCGGTCGTACTGGGCGAGGGAGGCCTGAATGAGCTGACGGTCGCGATCGGATCCTTCCTGGGTGGTGAGGTTGAACGGGTAAAGGTTCATCAGGTTGGAGAAGTGACGATGGCTCTCCGGGAGCGGCTCCACTTCGTTGATGCGGAGAGTGCCATCGGTGTCGGCATGGAATGGGCCCAACCGGGTGGCGAGGTCGTTCCAGCGGTCGGCGGCGGCGGATTGGTTTTGGGCGGCAGCCATTTCGCGAAGGCTGAGGAAGAGCATGCGAAGGATGGCGAGGTCGTAGTTGGAATTGGGCTTGAGCCACGCGCGTTGCGAGTTGTCGTGCACCTCGGGGGAAGCCGAGGTGGGGAGAACCAGGCGGCCTTGGGCGTCGGGTTGAAGCAAGGCGGCGAGGCTTTCGCCGACTTCAGCGCACCACGGGTAGGCGCGTGTGCGCAGGAAGGCGTCGTCGGCGGTGTAGCGCCAGTGGAGGTAGAAGAGGTGGGCGAGCCAGCCGGAATGGACGGGGGCGAGGCTGTATTGCGCCCAGCCGCCGAGCGGAGCGCCGGCGAGGGTCATGACGCCGGGGACATTGGCGCCGGGCGTCTCGAAGAACTCACGCGCGAACTGGCGGAACACTGGGAGTCGATCCCAGAGGAAATCGAGGAAGCACAGCCCTTCGTCCCAACGACCGGCGGCCTGGTAGCCGAGGTAGGTCATCTGGGTATTCAGATCGTGGTGATAGTCTCCCTTCCAGGGTGGCAGTGTGCCGGCGTCGGCGGTCCAGACGCCCTGCAGCGGCAGCGGAGGTGCGCCACGGCGGGAGGCGGCTCCGTAGAAATACTGGACCAGGTAGTAATGTCTCAGGGCGTCGAGGTCCGGCAGTTCGATTCTCGATTTCGACCAAAAGGTGCGCCACCAGTCGAGGTGAGGTGCGAGGAGGGAATCGTATCCCTGGTCGAGCGCGTTGGTGAGTCGCGAGCGTGCGGTGACCACGGGGTCTGGTCCGTCGTGGGTGGAGGTGACCGTGGTGGCCAGGAGGGTGCCTTGGGGCAAGGGACGGGTGGCGACCGCTACGCAGTAGACGAGACCGTCCGCGGCGGTTTGGAGGAACCATTGGCAGGCGCCATCGCGCGCGTGACGCGCGGCGGGGTAGCCGAGTTGCTGGACGGAATCCGGCGCGCGCAGGGTGAGGTCTGTGGGGGCGGGGCCGGGGATGCGGAGCAGGACGACGGAGGGTTGGGCGCAGACGATGGTTTGGAGCGGGGAACCCTCGGCGAGATGCGCGCGCCCTTCGGCGGAGGCGAGGTCGAGTTCGAAGCGGGTGATGGTTTGAGTAGGAGCCAGGTTGAACTCGAGTCGGCCGGCGGGGATTTTGGTCGGATGCTTCTGGTCGTAGGCGAGCGCATCGACGATCCGCGAAATTTCGGAGTTCTTACCCTCGGCGGCCAGTTTGGCCAGGCGCGCGTAGGTGAGGGAGCGGAGCGGGTTGCCGGGGGCGGGTCGTTCGTCCCAGAGATCGCCGCGATCGAGGGAAAGTCGGAGGCGTTGTCCGTCGCCCCAGAGCAAGGCGCCCAGCAGGCCGTTGCCCAGGGGGACGGCTTCATCCCAGGTGGCGATGGGGGCGGTGAGTTGGAGATTGAGCGCGGGGGCGGGGAGTCGCGACGGCGTTTCGGGCTGAAGCTGGGGCTGAAGCTGGGGCTGGGGCTGGGGCGGGTGAGTGGGACGGGGAGCAAGCGTGGGCGTGGGCGTGGGGACGGCGGTGGGGCTGGCTCCGAGCGCACCGATTCCGGCGACGAGATGGGTGACGAGAATGAGAGTGGCGAGGAAGGAACCCGAGCGCGGGTGGGAGGGACTTGCCGCGGCCGGACCGGAGGGTGGGTTCATCGGTGAGTGGAGGGATGGCGCGGCGGGCTTGCCGCGGCAAGGGTTGTGTGGTGTCAGGCGGCGAACAGGAAATCGGTGCCTTCCTGCCAGCCCAGGCGGATGAGGAACTCGCGTTGTTGTTCGCGAGCGCCGCGATTGGCCACGTAGCCGAGCACAAAGGGGCGTTCGTCGGGGGGCAAGGTGGCGAGGCGATCGGGAGCCCAGACTTCGCGTCCGTGCCGGGGGAGACCTTGTTTATCCGGATCGATATCGATGAACGCGGTGGGGGGAAAGCCTTGGGTGGCGAGGAAGTCGACGCGTCGTCGCGTGAGCCGTCCGGCGCCCCAGACGAGGAGGGAGCGGCCGGGATTCAGGTGACGGTGGAGCCAGCGCGCGAGGTAGACGGCTTTGAGCCGGTAGAACGCATCGGCGGAGTAACGCGGGTCGGCGCGCGAGAGGCGTTGGGAGTGATCGGTCCAGCGGAGGAGCACCTCGGGCAGCTTGGTCATGGAAACGCCGGCCTCCATCCAGCGGAGCCAGAGTTCGTAATCTTCCGGGAAGGGACCGTCGCGGTATCCGCCGAGGCGGGAGACCGTGGCGCGGCGAAAGGCGACGCTGGGATGAGCGAAGGGGGACTCGACGAAGCGCTGCAGGCGGATGTCTTCGGGGGTGCGGACGGAGTTGATCCAGTCCACGTGCGCGGCGTAGCCGGCGTGGGACTCACGATCGCCGGCGTATTCGACGAGCGAGGCCACGAGCCCGAGTTCGGGATCGGACTGCAAGGTGGCGGCGAGGCGTTCGAGTCGGGTGGGCAGGCATTCGTCGTCGGCATCCATGCGGGCCACGAGTTCGGCTTGGGCGGCGGCGATGCCGGCGTTGAGGGCGGGGGCGATGCCGGCGTGGGGGCGGGAGACAACGCGGATGCGCGGGTCGAGGGCGCGGGCGCGATCGAGGAGACGGGGTGATGCATCGGTGGAGCCGTCATCGACGGCGATGAGTTCCCAGTCGGTGAGGGTCTGCGCGTGAATGGAGTCGAGGGCGCGCGGGAGCGTGGCGGCGGCATCGAACACGGGGAGGACGACGCTGATCGAGGGGCGGGCGGGCATGGGGGGTGAGAAAGTAAGCAGGAAACCAGGCAAGCAGGGAGTGGGAGTGGCTAAGGGGTGCGGAAGGCGGGAGCGTCGGGTCGACCGCCGAACTCGAGGAAGGCGAGGAGATCGAGGATTTCTTCCAGCGTGAGGACGCTCAGGAGGCCCTCGGGCATGGGCGAAACGGTGGAGGGCCGGATCTGGTCGACAGCGCTCCGGGGCACGGATTGTTCCGTGCGGGTGAGGGGGTCGAGTTCGAGGACCAGTTCCGTGGCGGATTCGCGCACGAGGCGGCCGGTGACATCCTCGCCGTCTTTGAGGAACACGCGCGTGTTTTGGAACTGCTCGGAGATGACGCGCGACGGGTCGACGAGGGATTCGAGCAGATCGCGGCGCGAGTATTTGCTGGCGACGGCGCTGAGTTCGGGGCCGATGGCGCTGCCGGTATTGCCCAGGCGGTGGCAGGCGTAGCATTGGGTATCGATGAAGGCTTGGCGACCACGCTGGAAGTTGCGGCCGCGGGCGACGCGATCCAGGGCGGGCAGGAGATCTTCGAGGTGCCACTCGCGCACGAAGGCACGGGGTTGAGCGGGGATGAGTTGTGCGCCGGCGATCGGGGGATCGGTGAGGGCGGCGTAGGCGGTGCGTTCGGCGGCGGGCAGGGCGGCGATGGCGTCGCGACGGAAGCCTTCGAGGTGTTGATTCAGGGCGGCGCCGTCGACGTAGTCGCGATTGACGTCATGGAACCAGTGCAGGAGGGAGCTGGGGCGGGGGAGGTGGTCGCGAGGCTGGATCCACCAGGACAGAAACCGAGTGCGCAGTTCCGGCGTCCAGCCCGACTGGAGATGTCGGAGTTGGGAGAGGTAGTGAATCTGGTGCTGGGCGTAGGGGGCTTCGTCGATGAGTCGGAGCGTGGGTTCGAGAATGCCCGGGGCGTCGAGCCAGGTGAGGATCCGGACGAGTTCACGATTCTCGGCCCAGGAGGTGGCCGGGAAGCGGGGGGTGAGTTTGGCGATGGCGAGTTGGCGCAGTTCGGGGGACGGGGTGCCCTGGCGCAGGAAGCTGAGCTGGATGACGCGGAGCTTGAGGAGGCGCAGGTCTTCGGGCAGCTGGGACAATGGAAATTTGGCGAGGGTGGCCAGGAGCGGGGGTTGTTGCTGGGGGTTTCCGAGGCGGGCGACGGCGAGCAAGGCCTGGAGTGCGGAGGCGGCGTTGGTTTCGGCGAAGGCCCGCGGGGTCCAGGAATCGGGGGGTTGGTTTTCCAGGGCGACGCGCGCGGCGAAGCGGAGGCTCCAGTCGGGGGAGGCGAGCTGCGGCCAGAGCAGGCTGACGGATGAGGCGTCCTCGTGGGTGTGTGCTTTTTCCAGCTGGGCGCGCAGGGCGCGTTCGCGTTGTCCGGCGGGGTTGGGGGGCAGCGGTTGGCGGTGCGCTTGATCGGGGCTGGCTGGGTGGGTGACGCGGTAGAGACCGGACTGCGTGCCACGGCCGCCGGTGGTGAAGTACATGGCGCCATCCGGGCCGAAGGTGAGTCCGGTGAGATTGAGGGGTTGGCCTTGGAGCAGGGTTTCGAAGGTGCCGCGGAAGGTGGCACCGCTGGGTTCGAGGTGGACCGCGAGGATGCGGCCGTAGGACCAGTCCTGGAGGTAGAGCGCGCGCCGGTACTTCTCCGGGAACCGTGCGTGCGTGCCGAATTTCACACCGCAGGGGGAGCCGATTCCGATGTCGGCGACGGTCTGCACGGCATCGGGGTAATGATCCGGCCAGGCGCGGGTGCCGGAGCGCCAGCCGGCTTCGGCGCCGGAGATGCAGTGGAGCAGGCGGGTGGGGCGGTACCAGGGCGTGCCCCAGTCCCATTCGTTGTCGCTGTCGAAGGTGAAGCATTCGCCCTCGGGGCTGAAATCGAAGTCGTAGGCGTTGCGCATTCCGCCGGCGAAGAGTTCCCAGTGCGTGCCATCGGGGTTGGTGCGCAGGAGGTAGCAACCGGGGGCGAGGGCGCCACCCGCGCGCGAGGTTTCGTCGGGGTTGAGGGAGAGCACGTCTTCGGCGTAGCGGCGGTAGGGGGAGTGAGGGGAGACCCCTTCGGCGGGGCGGGTTCCGTTTCCGTTGAGGATGTAGATCTGTTGGTCGGGGCCGAGGGCGAGGGCGTGGTAACCGTGTTCTCCGCCTCCTTCGAATTTCTTCAGCAACCGGATTTCGTTGGCCTCGTAGCGATCGTCGCCGTTGTGGTCGGTGAGGCGGTAGAGCCCGGTGCCCTGGGGTCCTTTGGCGTTGGCGTACAGGCTGCCGTGGGCAAAGAGCAGGCCCATGGCGTAGTGGAGATCGGCGGGGAACGCTTCCGCGTTGGTGATGGTGCCGGAGGTGTCGAAGGCGAGGCGGAGGAGGGGGAGCGTATCGCTTTGGGGGGAGACGATCGCGCGGCCGCGGGGATCGAAGGCGAGGGTGATCCAGGAACCTTCGTTGGTGCGTGCCGAGCGGAGGAGTTCGACTTGGAAGCCGGGCAGGACGGTGAGGGATTCGGCGGGGGTGGCCTGAGGTTGATAGAGGACATCGCCCCAGGGGGGCATGCCGTGTTCGCCGAGGACCCGGACGCGCGACCAGGTGGAATCATCGAACCCGAGCTGATTCCATCCCGGTGATTCCTGCGTGGTGGAGAGCCAGTCGCCGTCGCTGACGAGTTCGCGTGTTTCGCTGCCCCCGAGGTTGAAGTGGACGAGGAGCCCGGCGGGACCGGTGTGATTGCGCGCGCGAACGGCGAGGACATTGCGGCCTTGGTTGAGGCGGACGGAGACCTCGGCGCGGACGGGTTGGTCGGGGCGGTGGCTGTCGGCGACGGGCTTTCCGTTGAGGAAGACCGAGCAGGCATCATCGGCGGCGACGGTGAGTCGCGCATTCCAGAGGTAGGGCGGGGTGGTGAAGGTGCGGCGGAACCAGGCGTTGGTGGTGGGTACCGCGGACGCGGGTTCGGTCCAGATCCAGTGCGGTGTGGCGGCGGGAAGCTGTCCCGGTCCCAGCACGGGGAACAGGCCGAGGAATACCGCGGCGAGGAATTGGGCCTGCGTGGGACGCGGGAGGGGCCGGGGACCCGTGGATTGGCGCGCGGGTTGCATAGGGGGATGTTCGCGTTCCGAGGATGGAAGTCGATGCCGGGCCGGGGATGGGGGGAGGTGGGGGGGCGGGAGTTAGGGAGGCACGTGCGGGGGCGGGGGCGGGTTCAGAACGGTGCTTGCGCTGGCTGCGCCGGGTTGAGATGCATGAGGGGTCTGGCGGCACACCACTCGATGGGGGGGAGTGAATGTGCGACGTCGTCGGGCACCGCGCTGCTTGGGGGTGGACGCGGGTTTGGAGGACGTAACGAGGGAGGCGTACCGGAAGGCACCGACCATTGCGCTGACGATGAGACGTTCGAGACCGCCGCTATGACGAGAGTTCTGATCGTGGACGGAGATCCGTCGAACCAGTACCTCCTGGGGAACCTGCTGCGCACGGAGGGCTGGGTGGTGGCGACCGCGAAAGACGGAGCCGAGGCGTTGTCGATGGCCAAGGCGAAGCGGCCGAACCTGGTGATTTCCGAGGTTGGGATGGTGGGGATGGGGGGCTTCGAGTTGTGCCGTGCCTGGCAGCTGGATGCCGATCTGCAGGGGATTCCATTTGTTTTCTATTCCGAGAATCACACGAGGGCGATGGACGAGGAGCAGGGCTTGGCGTTGGGAGCCAAAGCGTATCTGGTTCGGCCGGGAGACCCGGCGCGCGTGCTGGCGCGGTTGAAGGCGGTGCTGGCGGGCGCGGCGGAAGCGTTGCAGGCGACGCCGGCGGCGGAGCCGGCCGCGGGAGCCAAGGGACGTACGGTGCGGTCAGGAGCAGCGCCGGGGGCGGGGGGGGCGCGCGGGTTGGACCGCCGGGCGGAGAGCTGGGAGACGCGTTGTCGGCGGTTGGAGTCCGAGTTGGAGGAGCGTCGACGTAGCGAGGCGGTATTGCAGCAGCAGGCGCGGTTGGTCGACCTGGTGCCGGACGCGGTGATCGTGCTCGATTTTCAGGGGGTCGTGCGGTTCTGGAACCAGCATGCGAGCGCGCTGTATGGATGGTCGACGAATGAGGCGGTGGGAGCGCGCTTCGCGGAGTTGATGGGGATTGATGTTCAGGTCATTGAGTCAGTGATCCATGCCGTGGGACAGAAGGGGGAGTGGCGGGGAGAGATGGATCTGCTGACGCCCACCCGGCGCGCGTTGCCGGTGGGATTTCGGTGGAGCACGATTCGCGAGGAGGCGGGTCGTCCGTCGGGAATTTTGGTGGTGGGTGTGGATGTTTCGGATCGTCGTCGGTTGGAGGCTCAGGTGATTCGGGCGGAGCGCATGGAGACGTTTGCGTCGCTGGCCAGCGGCGTGGCTCATGAGATCAACAACACGCTGACTCCGTTGCTGATGACCATTCCGATCCTGCGTCCGGATTCTCCGGCGGGAGATCTGGAGAAGGCGGCGGGCGTGATTCAGTCGGGCGTGCGCCGGGTGGCGAGTGCGATTCGTCCCTTGATGGCGCTGGGTCTGGGGGTGGGTGGGGATCGCATGCTGGTTCCCCTGCGGTCGTTGTTGCAGGGAATCCACAGCTGGCTGGAGGAGACTTTCTCGAAGAGCTACGAGGTGAAGATGGAGGTGGCGGACGGACTGTGGAATGTGGTGGGGGATGCCGATCAACTGCGGTTGGTGCTCAAGGGCTTTTGTGTCGAGGCGCGAAAGACCATGCCATTCGGGGGGCGCATCACGATCGTGGCCGAGAACGCGAAGCTCAAGGTGGACGACCTGACCGCGCAACCGGAGGTGGGTCCGGGCGCATTCGTGCGGATCCGGATCGAGGACAACAGCGCCGGAGTCCCGCCGCGCGAGGTGCCCAGTGGGGCGGAGCAACGCGAATGGACGGCGGCCTCGGACGCGGTGGGTGCGGTGGCGCTGGGGGCGGCGGTGGCGCGGCGGTACGGCGGTTTTCTCGAGGCGCGCGCCGAACCGGGCCAGGGCTCAACCGTGGTGCTGGTGTTGCCCGCCATCGCGCAGGAGTCGGAGTCGGCGCCAGAGCGGGCGGAGGGTGGGGGTGGGCCGTTCGGGAACGGCGAGGTGATCCTGGTGGTGGACGACGAAGTGGCGGTACGCGAGTTCTCGCGGCGCACTCTGGAGCGGTATGGGTACCAAGTGCTGCTGGCGGGCGACGGCGCGGAAGGCCTGGTGCAGTTCTCACGTCACCGCGCGACGGTGCGGTTGGTGGTCTCGGACATCAACATGCCGGTGCTTGATGGCGTGATGTTCGCTCGCGCCTTCCGGCGCATGGATCGCGAGGTGCCGCTGTTGATCTGGAGTGGGTTGGATGAGCGTGGGCGGCGGACGGAGTTGCAGACCTTCGGGGTGAGCCAGTTCCTGCTGAAGCCGCTGTCCGCCCCCGATTTTTTGGCGGCGATCGGACAGGGCTTGGCCTCACGGAACCCGCGCTGACCGCGCCGAGGCATCGCCTCAGGGCGTGGCTTCCTCCGGGTGTATGGTCTTCTCAACGGGCTTGGATTCGATCCAGCGGGTCTTTTAGCGTCGCTGCGCATGACTACATTTGGGTGGGGGAGGGAGCTTGGCGGCAGGCTCGCGGGCAGGGGTGGGATTTGGGTGGGGCTGATGCTGGCTTGCTCAGCGCTGTCCACGAGCGCGGCGGAGATGCCGCAGACCGCCGAGGATCTGGCGAACCGAGTGTTCCTGCGCACCGCGCCCAACGGGGCGATCGAGACATTCCGCCTGCGCGCGGGCGGGACGTTCGACGCTGCTGGATCCGCGTACAAGACCAACACCTTCACTTACGAACGCGCGGGCCTGCCTGCGAATCAGGCGGTGCTGACGCTGGCCTCGAGGGACGTTTTCAGCGGCAAATTGTCGACCCGCACCAACCGTTTTGCGCTGACCTTTGAGACGGGCGACTCTGGCCAGTACGAACTGCAGTTCCTCATCAGCACCGTGCCCAATCCGCAGCTCTCGAGTGGCCCGTTCGAGATCGCGGCGGGGGACAATATCGCACCGCGGATCTGGTCGGATCCGGACTCAGTTTTCGTGCCGGAGGGCGCTTCGCTGGGATTCAGCCTGGGAGCGGTCGGTTACGATCTCACCTACCAATGGCATCGGAACGGGATTCCGATCCCGGGGGCCACGAAGGTGAGCTACGCGACCAACGGAATGTCAGCCGCCCTGGAAGGGGACTACTATTGTGTGGTGGCCAATGCACTCGGATCGGCGACGAGCCGGGTGGCGCGTGCGACCGTGCTCCACCCGCCGGCGATCGAACGGGCGCCCCTGGCAGTCAGTGTGTTTGAGGGAGGGAGCGCCGTGTTCAGCGTGCAGGCGGCCGGGGAGCAATTGAGGTACGAATGGACCCTGAATGGAGTTTCGCTCGGGAGCGCCAACACTCCGACGATCAGCCTGCTCCGGGTGACCGCCGCCCAGGCGGGCTTTGTGGCGGTGACGATTTCCAACAATGCGGGGAGCGTCACCAGTGATCCGGTCGCGATGAATGTGTGCGCGGCGGCGTTGGACTCCTCGTTTCTGGGGCGGCCGTGGATCAAGATCCTCGAAAGCCGGGATCCCATTCCGTCCAGCCGAAGTCGCTTCGGGCCGCTGGCGGCCCCGTTCAATCCCATATTTACGCTATGGCGGAAGACCCTGCATGCCATCGCGCGTGGCGATGACAACCTCGCGAATCCGCCCCTGCTCCGAAATGCGTTGGTCCGGTGGCGGGACGGGGAGTTGTCGACCTTGGTCTTCACCAACGTGTCGCGGCCGGACGGGATCGGATTTCTCTATCCGTTTTACCCGACGGACGAGGGGGCTGGGATCGTGAATTTCGCCGAGCGCGACGCGATGTTTTCTTGGCGCGAGGGGGTAGTGACGACATTGGTGGACACGAACACCCCGGCCCCCGGTCAGTCGGGCGTCTTCTACTTCGGCACCGGCTCGTTTGCGCGGCGTGATGGTGCGGTCCTGCTGGCTTCGACGCTGGTGCATGCGGATCGGTCGGACGCCGGCACGGGGTTGTATTTGCACGATGGCGTGGGACTGCGGCGCATCGCGGACGGCACCACGGATCTTCCCGGGGACATGTCGGGGTACGCGTTTCGTGCGACTGAGGATTCGGTGAATCTGGACGGTTCAACCATCGTGTTTTCCACCACCTCGGGGCCGGGGGGCAAAGCGGGGGTGTTTCGTTCGACCTATGACGGAGCGGTGACGAAGTTGTTGGACACCGGGGACTCGCTTCCCGGCCTGACCAATCGCGTGGTGGGTTTTGGCGATGTGGATGTGGAAGGGGACATGGTGTTCGCCGTGGTGCAGATCCAGGTGAACACCTCGATCCAGGGGCGGGTCGTGGGTTTCGAACGGGATGGGACGGCGCAGGTGATTTCGAGTGGGGACTACCTCGTGGCAGGAGGGCCGAGACAGGTGTATTTCGGCAATGCGGGTAGTGTCTCGCGTTGGACGGACGGCGTTTCCGAGCCAGTGATCAACAGCGCTGCGGTGCTGGGCTGCCGACGGCTGGCTGGGTTGTTCGACGTGGAAGCGCAGGGGGACGACATTGCGATCGGCGTGCTTTTCGCCGACAAGTCGGCTGGGATTTACGCGAATTTTGGCGCGCCCGAACCGGACGGGACGGCGCCCCGGATTCTGGTTCAGCCCCAGGACATCACCGTGTCGGCCACGACTCCCGCGACCTTGTCGGTGATGGCGAGCGGCGCAGCGGATCTTCGTTACCAGTGGCGTCGGGACGGTGTGCCGTTGCTCGATGCCACGAATGCCGTTCACACCCTCCTCTCGGCGACAGAAACCGAGTTGGGTGCATTTGATGTGGTGGTGAGCACGGGTGGTGGAGCGGTGACCTCGCGCCAGGCGCGCGTCACCTTGACCGACGCGCCGGTGATCCCGGTGGTGTTTGTGCAACCGCTGACCGCGGGCATTCCGATTGGGTCCTCGACGCTGTTGTCGGTGGTGGCGGCCGGAGCGCCCCCGTTGGCCTATCAATGGCTGCTGAACACGAATCCCATCGCGGGTGCGACCGGCCGTAGCCTCTCGGTGACGCCCACTTCCAATACGCTGTATCGCGTGGTGATTTCGAATGCGGGCGGTGCGGTGACCAGCCAGGTGGCGTCTGTGTTTCCGATACCGATCCTCACGCGGCAGCCGCAGAGTCTGGAGGTGCATCCCGGTGGTACGGCGACCTTTTCTGTCGAGGCGACCGGTTTCGAGCGGTATCGGTATTTCTGGTTTCGAGACAACAACGTGATCCCCGGGGTGACCAACGCCACCCTTACCCTGAGCGGCGTCACGGAAGCGGATGCCGGGTCGTATTCCGTCACCGTCTTCGGCGAGGGGGGAGGCACTATTCGTAGCGCGGTGGCGATCCTACGCGTGACGTCCTCAGGCGGCGGCGGCGAACCTCTCCCCGTGACCCTGCTGGGGGCGGCGCTAGAGGGCGGGCTGTTGCGATTCGAGTTTCGATCCATGGTGGGGACGAGCTATGCCGTGGAGACCTCGACGGCGTCAGCCGGGACGTCCTGGGTGGAGAGTGCGCGGGTTGCCGGAGATGGTGCGACCCAAGTCATCCGGTTGAATACGGCGGGCGCGGCCGGCATGGTGCGCGTGCGATCCTTCAAGCCCTAGAATCTGGTCCCTGAGCCGAGGACGCGGGGGGTGCTGGCGGCGGGGATCCGGAAAGCAACTCGCGCACCCGGCGCTGGCACAGATGGAAAGCCACCCCGAGTCCGGCGCCGAATCCGAGTCCGTAACAGACGCCCCAGCTCAGCATGGCGCCGATTCTCTGGATCTTCCTGGGTGGCGTGTAACCGAGGAGGACGGGATTTTCGAGATGCATGAGCCAGCCTTCGACCCAGCCGCCGATGAAGTAGCCGGCGGCGTTGAGGGCGAAGAGGGCGAGGATGACGCGTCCGAGTTCGGCACGGGCGCCGAAGGCGCGGGCCAGGACCAGGCCCATGAGCGAAGTGCCCGCCAGCAGGCCGACCAGACTTCCCGTGTGCCCGCCCAGCAACATCCAGGCGGCGATCCAAGCGATGGAGTACGGCACGAACGCCAGGGCGAACAGGAGGGTGAACCGCCCGAGCGCGCCCGGGCCGAGGAGGAGGCGATGCAGGAGGGGGCCGCTGAGCCCGATGAAGACCGCGGCGCAGACTGCGTACATGCCGGCTTCGCCGACGGACTGGTGCAGAGCGCGGCCGAACACGGCCCACGGAACGAACCCAGAGACACTCAGTACCGTGAACCCGAACACGGCGTACCCGATCATCCAAGCGAGCGAGGGCGGAGGCGGGCGGTTCCCGTGGCGTGAGATCCGCTCCACGATTTGGTCGGCGCGGAGTTGGAGTCTGGACAGCATGTTCACCAGCCTAGCCAGTGTACGGCGTTTCCTTCGACCTTGAACTTGCGGGCGCGGATGTCGGATCCGGCGCCTTCCTCATAGTAGACGATCAGCGTGGAGCCGTCGCGGAGGTTGACGAGCGATGGATAGGCGCCAATGACGGCGTCGACGGGCACGGCTTCGGACCAGGTCACCGTGTCGTCGCCACTCACACGCAAGGCGGTACCGCGCGTGGGCCCGGCGTCCGGCTGCCGGTAGGCCAGCACCACGTGGCCATCGGGGGTGCGATGCAGGTACGGGCAGTGCCCGTTGAATCCGAGGGAGCGCGCGGGCGTCCAGGTTCGGCCCTGGTCCAGGGATCGGCTTTCGTGGAGTGCCGCGCCGCGGCCGCCGCGTAACGCGGCGAAGAGTGTGCCGTTGGCCAGTTCTAGCACATCGGTCTCCGCGTCGAGGAATTGTCCGGCGGAATCGATGGCCACGGGCGGGTCCCAGGTCCGGCCCGAGTCCGAGCTGCGATGAATGGTGCCGTGGGCCTTGTCCCCGCGTTCGAAGTATCCACCCAGCACCAGCGTGCCGTCCTTCAGTTCGCGGATGGGTGAACTCACGCCGAGGTCGCGAGCGATGGGGCGGGGTTCCGACCAGGGTCCTGCGGGTGAAGTCGATTCGGCCCAGTGGATGCCCGACTGGGTGAAGAAGGTGGTGGCGAGGTGGCCGTCGCGCAGTGAGGTGATGGAGGGGTCGCGATCATCGGCGGGCGTATCGAGCAGGGTTACGGGACGGCTCCATGAGCGACCTTCGTTGGTGGACCAGCAGGCACTGATTCGGCCGCCGAGGGGCCATTCGCGGGAGGGCACTCCGACGTGGGTGTAGGAGGCGTAGAACACACAGAAGAGCCGGCCATCGGCGAGGCGGCAGACATCGGGAAAGGCTTCGTAGCCGCCGGCGCCGCCTTCGGAACACACGGTGACGAAAGGCCGATCGGGGGCAGGCACCGTGACCTTGGCGGGCGGGGCCGCGTGAAAGCGGAAGGAGAAAAGGTCGGCATCGCGCAAGGCGACGCGCAGGCGCACGGGTTTTCCCGACCAGGCGCCGAGGTCCGCGTCCGTTTTCCAGCGCACCTCGTGCTGGACCGCATCCGTGATGATTTCCGGACTATCGGCGAGGGTGAATCCGGGGAGGGGAGCTCCGTGCTCGTCCTGCAGTTCGACGCGCGCGCTGCCGCCGGCGCTGGTGGCGAGATTGAGTTCCAGACGGGAGCCCTGGAACGTGAACGGGCGCGTAAGCAACTCCCCTCCACGGAAGTCGGCGTGAGCGGAAGCGAAGCCGTCGAGGCGCAGGGTGAATCGCTCGAGATGGATGGAGGGTTGTCCGTAGTGCCGCACGACGTAGAGGGAGAGTTCGGTCGCGCCGGTTTGGAGCATGCCCAGGGCGGGGTAGTTGGCGCGCGCGACCCAGTTGCGAGCATCGGGGCCGGGGCGGATGAAACTCTCCAGGAAGGTGCGGTCGTAGCGGTGACCGCCGCGGCTGGAGAGCAGGACGGCGTCGGAGACATCGGCCTCCAGTTGCTCGTAGTTGCGCGGATCCCTGAGATCGAGGGCGGCCACCTGATCGTCCGAGAGTGCGCGGCGACCGGGTTGGAAGCGGGCGGCGATGCCCAGGTAAAGGTGGGGCGCGCGGAAGTAGGGTTGCGTCTGGCTGATGTAGATGTGCTCGGGAGGCGCCTCCCCAAAGTCCATGGAGACGGGTGCCGACCAGGTTTTGAAGTCGGGAGAAGTGGCCCGCGCGACCCAGCGGACGTCGTGTTCCCAGGTGCGGAAGTAGCAGAGATAGGCCTGCTCGTGTTCGGACCAGAAGACGATGTTTTGCGAATCGAACTGACCCTGGGTGATCAACGGTTGGTCGGAAACGGGGGTCCAACGCAGGCCGTCGGGGGACACGTATCCGAACAGGCCTCCCGCACCGGTGCCGCCCACGGCTTTGAAGCGTTCCGCGGCGGGCACCCCGGGCCGGGAGTCCAGGAAGGGGCAGAAGTTATGCGTGACCGACTTCGGCTGGACGAGGAAGACGTTGTTCTCGCGCGTCCCGGCGACTTCGTGAAACCCGAGGTTGGGGCGGGTCCATGTGATCCCGTCGGCACTCTCCGCCACGCAGCTGACTTCGCGGGCTTCGTCCGAGGCATCACCACGCGAAACCGACGGGCGGCCGCGATAGTAGAGCAGTCGTCGCGCGCCATCTTGAAGGACGGTGACGTAACCGCTGACGATGCCTTCCCAGGGGCGGTCGAAGTGGAAGACGGAGCCGGCGGGCTGGGGAGAGCCGAGGCGCAGTTCGATTCCGTTCAAGCGTTCGAGGAGCGCGCGGTCGACGAAGAGTTCGCGGCGGTCGCCGAGGCTTGGGACCTCGGCCGCACCGGCGTCGGAGAGGGGGAGGCACGCGCGGAGCAGCAGCGCGCATGGGGCGAGAAGGGAGGGGCGGGGGCGTCGCATGGGAGAAACCGAGTTAAGGGCGAGGCGGCCTGGTTGTGCAACCGCGCGGGTGGGATGGGGGCGGGTTGGATGATCCCTTGAGAGTTCAGGTGGGGTTCACCTAGGTTGCGTTCATGCGCTGGCTGACATTGGCTGTGGTGGCGTGGATAGTCTCGAGCGGGTGTGCCCACCAGATCGCGAAGAACGCGTGGACGCCGTTGTTTCCGGCGGAGGGAGTTCCCGCGGGGTGGGTGGTGCGTGCCTGGAACGATGTCTCGCAGCCAGGGCCGGCGGGTGCTTCGTGGCGCGTCAAGGAGGGCGTTCTGCAAAGCGAGGGCACGCGCGGGTGCTGGCTGATGAGCGAGGCGGAATACGGGGACTTCGATCTCGAGTACGAGTTCAGGCTCGGTCCCCGGGGCAACAGCGGACTCGCGTTGCGTGCGCCGATGTCCGGGGATCCCGCATTCGACGGGATGGAGCTTCAGATGGCGGACTTCCGGTATAATCCCGAGGCCAAGCCCAGCGAGTTGACGGGTGGGCTCTATCGCGCGGTGGCGCCGAGGCAGCAGCTGTACCGGCCTGAGCAGTGGAATCACTACGCGGTCAGCGTGCGTGGGGATCAGCTCAAGGTGTGGCTCAACGAGGAATTGATCCATGACCTGGATCTGTCGAAAGAGACGGCGGCCGTGTTGCGCCACGACGGCCAGCCGGCGCCCTCAATTCGGAATCGTCCGCGCCGCGGCCATCTCGGCTTCCAAGAGCTGAGCCGCGACGAGGGGCACGTCGAAATTCGCAACGCCTTCATTCGCTTCCCGCGCTGAGCGGAGCCCGTCCCCAAAGTGAGTGGAGTCCAGCGGCGAGGGACTTGGGGTGTGCCCGAGCGGTGGGGGCCTGAGTAGGAATATTGGCTAGTCACAACAGCGAGGCCTGGAAGGCGTCGGTGTGTCGGAAGCTTGAACAGTGCGGAGGCCGAGAGCCGACGGGGAGCGGGCCGGGAATTCTCTTAGTCCGCGATTTTTGGAGCGAACGAGGACGCGGCACGGACTGGGGAACGAACACGGTGGTGGGTAAGCCGTTGAGACGAGGAGTGGTTCGAGCCGGGATGCTTAGGAGGTGATTGGCATGGTTCACGGTCGGGTTCGGCGTCACGCGGTCGGCTCCTTGGAGGTCGGGGGGCTGGAGGAAGTGGGATCGAGGAGGGGGGCATGGGAGGGAATGCCGACGTGGGATGTCGGTGGGGCTGACACTCCAGGGAATTCGTCCCGCTCTGAGAGAGATCGTGCTATCTCGCGTGATCCCAACGAGGCGACCCGGGGTGCGGGGCTCGGGGCGACGTGTGGCACGAGCGCTGCTTGATGGAGGCAGGTCGGAACTCCAACTGCTCGCTCGCTGTTCAAACATCATCCACACCCACCATGAAATCCGTGAAGCATCTCCTCGCCCTCGTCGCTCTCGTGCAGACCTCCCAAGCGGTGACGCTTGATTTCGAAGATCTCTCGGGCGGCGGCGCTGTCCCGGCGAACTACGCCGGCCTCGACTGGAGCAGTGGTTGGAATCACTACACGAGTGCGGATGCGCCGTACCATCCGAGCTCCGGTTCCAGCCGTGTGTACAACGAGTTTGGCAACCTGGGTGTGATCCGCTTCAACGCCGACGTCACGTTGCACAGCTTGTGGATCGCGGGCTACGGGTACGATCAGTACGTGGAAGGCTACGACGATGGCGTGAAGCTGTTCGAGTCGGTGCACATGCCGAGTGGCGAAGCCACCTTCGGGCTCCTGCTGAGCCTCGACTGGTCGGGTGTGGATGAGATCCGCATCCAGTCGTCGAACTGGGGTTACAACCACTACATCCTGGACGATCTGGCCTTTTCGCCGAGCGTGGTGGAGGAACGATTTGTGCAGCGCACCTCGGTTCCCGATGCCGGCGGTTCGGCGGCCATGCTCGGTGCGGGAGTGGCCGCGGTCTCCCTGATCCGCCGCCGCACGCAGCGTGTGGGCTAAGTTTTCTTCGCGAAACCAGCGAGAGAGCGGGGGTCCGCCGTTCGGATCACCGTCGGTTTCGCGTGGATGATAGTAGGGCCGTCCTGGACTTAGAGCGCCCGGGACGGCCCTCGCTCTTTTCGGTGGTGGTCTGGGTGCCGGCTTGTTCTCGCCGAGGCGGTTCGTAGGCTGGCGCGATGTTTCCGATGTGCAGCCGACGTCTTCGCCTGGTTCAGGTGGGGGCGAAGGGATGGGGGCTCCTCGTGGTGCTGATGGGGTTGGTGGCGAGCACGTACGCGAGCGGAGCGGCGCTGGAATCGGTGCCTGATCGCACCGTGGTGCTGACGTTCGACGACTCGGTCGCGTCGCATCACCGGGTGGTGCGGCCGTTGCTGAAGGAGTTGGGATTTGGCGCCACCTTCTTCATCACCGAGGGCTTTTCCTTTCGCACGAACAAGCAGGATTACCTGACCTGGGAACAGATCGCCGAATTGCATCGGGACGGCTTCGAGATCGGGAATCATACGCGGGACCACCTGGGGGTGACGGCCGACACCCTGGGCCTCCTGCGGGAGCAGGTGGAGGCCATCAATCGGCGGTGCGCCGAGCACGGCATCCCTCGGACCACGAGTTTTTCCTGGCCCGGGAACTCCATTCATCCCGGTGCGTTCCCGATCCTGCGGGAGCTGGGGATTCGATTCGCGCGACGTGGCGGGCAGCCGGAGCATCCCTACGAGGGCGGGCGCGGTTTTGCGTTCGAACCCGGTGTGGATCACCCGTTGTTCATTCCCTCGGCGGGCGATGCGCGTCCGAGTTGGGTGCTCTCCGACTTTCGCCGGGCAGTGGATCAGGCGCGGGGCGGGCGGGTGGCGGTGCTGCAGTTCCACGGTGTGCCGGACCGCGATCATCCGTGGGTGAACTTTCCGGAGGAACGATTCCGGGAGGCGATGAGTTACTTGAAGTCGGGCGGCTTCCGGGTTCTGGCGCTGCGTGATTTGAGTCAGTACGTGGACGCTTCGGTGTGGCCTCCGGACCCGATGGCGGTGGTCAACCGGCGGCGGGCGGCGATGGCAGCAGCGGAGTCCCCGGCCCCAACGGTTGAAGAGTCCGTCGGCGCGCGGTGAGCGAAGGCGCGGGGGGCCCGATCCTGGCCCTATTCTGATTTGGGCTTGGACTCCTTGGGAGGGCGTCCGCGGCGGACCGATCGGGATTGGATGGCGATCCCGAGGCCGAGGAGGACGACAAAGGCGATAAACGGCAGTGGCTCGGGCCAGGGAATGTGCTGGGCGATCAGCGCGGCCCCGAGCAAGGACGAGAGCGCGACGAGGGTCCAGTCGAACAGGGCGAGGAGCAGGAGTGAGCCGATGAGGCCGCCGACGGCGAAGGCGATCCAGGCACCGGGGTCGGGGGTGAAAGCGAGAGCGACCGAGTGGGCGAGATAGCCGGCGGCCAGGAATCCTGCCAGGCCGACCGCGAACTTCTGGGCCCAGATTGCGATCAGTGCTCCGAGCAGCCCGCCGCCCGCGGCCACGGCGAGGAAGACCCAGTCGGCACGGCCATGGAGCAGTTTGGCGGCGAGCAGGGCGCCGAGCACGAAGCCGGTGCCGCCCACGAAGATCCAGAACAGCCGCCGTCCAAGCAGGAGCATGGCGGTGCCGACGATCAAGGCGGCCGGGAGCATGGACGGATGGAAGGGGGGAGTCATATCAGCGACGGCGGCCGCCGAAGATGGAGCCGAGCACGCCGCGGATGATCTCGCGTCCGATCGTGCTGCCCACGGTACGGACCGCGCTTTTGGCCATGGTTTCCATGAGGGTATCGGGCTGGCGCGCCCGACCTTTGGGGGCGGCTTGGGGCAATCCGGAGGGGGCGCTGGCGGCGGGGGAGGAGGAACCGCCGCCGA
>JADLFD010000612.1 GCA_020845805.1 Verrucomicrobiales bacterium
GACACCGAAGCGCCGGCACTCGCTCCCGCAAACACGCCCAATCCCGCACTCGCTCCCAGACCGAGGTCGAAACCCACTTCGAGCCCCGCTTCCAGGGACAGGGAACCTCCGAGGCTGGCGCCGAGCGAAAGTCCCCGCCACGCGCTGGGATCAAGCCCCACGCGCGCGGCGAACTCGGCAGCGCTTTCGCCCCCCAGGGCGGCGGCCACTTGGGCGGCGATTCCGCCACCCGCCGAACCCAGCGAGCCGGAACCTGCCTCGCCGGGGCGCGTCGAACTCCCGGCCGCGTTGGCGCCATCGCCCGCGGTTTTCAGCTCATACCGCCGATCCTGCTCCTTGAGCGAGAAGCCCACCTTCGCGCGCAGCGGAAAGCCATTCGCCGCGAAGTGATCGAGATCGATGTTCAGGCTTTCCACCACGCCTTCGACCACCAGGTCGCCCCACTCAAACCGCAACCGGGGCGGCGCCTGCTTCTGTCCTTCGTCCGCCTTGGGATAGAGGAACTGCTCGACCTGGGAGGTCTTGGTGCGCACGGACACCGGACCGTCCGTGGTGCCTTCGTCGGCGGTGTCGAAGATCAGTTCCACCGTCAGCTGGGTGGAGCTCGCACCGGTATACTGACGCACCTGCCGACCACGCGAGGCGCTGCCTTCCACCTGGTTGCTGATCTGCAACCGCAGGGTGGCCGGATTGAACTGTACCGGGATCGCGGCGCCGTCCGGCGTGCCGTCGGCCTTCACCGGCTGCAGTTGCGCTTTCTCGAGCTGGCTCATGGATCAGGGGTCAGGGTTTGGGGTCAGGGGAGAACGAGGCGGAGACCCTCGTGCGCGATGTGGAGTTCCTCGATGGCGACCTCGCCGGTGCGCGCGTTCAGCTCGGGGCCGCGCAAGCGCGCCGGCAAACCACGGTCGAACTCCCAGGTGGCCACCACTTCGTCGGCCACACTCATGACTTCGATGATGCCGTCGTAGCGGGCGAGGGGCCGGACGTTGCCCACCGCGTCCTGCATCCAGCGCCAGAGGTCGGTGTTCAGTCGCCCGGCCGTGCTGTGGAACATCCCGCGCTTGAGCACGAGGTTCGTGTACTTCGCGCGACCGGCCTGACGGATGACGGCCGCGTTGTTTCCGCCTTCCAGGTACTCCTTCACATCCATCTCCACCTCCAACCCGGAGCATTCTTGAAAGGCGCCGTCGCCGAGGCTCGTGCCCTCGTCGTCGGTGCGACGCAGCTGAACCTGGAACCGGAAGGCGCGCAGCAAGGGATCGGATTCAGCCATGGTTCAGTCCTCCAGACTCAGGGTTCCGTCGCCTTCGCGAAGGATGCGCAACACGATGAACTCGATGGGCTCGGAGGGTGCGACCCCGACCAGCGTGACCAGCCGCCCGGCATCGACCGAAGCCGGCGGGTTGAGCGCTTCGTCGCAGCGCACGAAGAAGGATTCGGCCTCCGTCGCGCCGGCGAAGGCGCCCGCCTGGAACAAGCGCCGCAACAGCCCGGTGATCTGACGACGGATCTCCGCACGGAGGGCGCGAGTGTGCGGTTCGAACACCGTCCACTGCAGCCGCCGCTCCAGGGTGAGGCGCAACAGGATCATCAGCCGACGCACACTGAGCTGTCGCCACGCCGGCTCGCGGCTCAACGTCCGCGCTGCAGTGAGCCGGACTCCATCCCGCTCGCGCAGGAAGACATTGATGCCTGCGGGATGAAACTGGGCGTGGTCGGGGTCGGACACCGCCTCCGCAACGTCCACCGCCTCGCGCGCCAGGACATTGGCCGGGCCATGGGGCACACCCGCCTCGCGTTCGCGCGCGGCGATCATCCCCGCGGCGAAGGCCGAGGGGGGCACGGAGATCAGGCGATCCCGGGCGTCACCTGCTTCGGAGACCTCGAGCCAAGGATGGTAGGCGGCGGCGTAGGCGGAATTGAAGGCGGCACGCCAGGCGAGGATCTGCCGTGTTCCCAGGCGTGGCGGCACGTCGAGCAGCACGATGAAGGAGCGGTGGACCTCCGCGAACTCCACCAGCGCGAGCTGGCGGCGCTGAATCTCCTGGCGCTCCGACAGGTTCTCCGGATCCAGCCGCAGGCCCTCCAGGTCAGGGGGAAGGGGAGCTTCGGCGATCACCGGCTGCGCGTGCGGGGTGCACCGCACAAACTCGGGACTGGCACCAGGCGTGGACTCGGTCCCCTTGATGCGCGGTTCAAGCGGTTCCGGGGAGTAAAGGTCAGGGACCACCAACAGGGAGACCTCATTCACTCCGGACAGGCAGGTGATCCCGCTCCCCGGTTCGTCGTCCCCGGGTGTCCAGGTGGCGTCGAAGAAGTCCTCCGGCACCAGGGTTTCATAGGCATCCTCCCCTCCCGAGAACGGCGTGCCTGTCGCCTCGGGATCGGGGAGGATGCGATGCTCCAGCCAGTCCTCCATCGGAGTGACCAGCTGGGAATCGTAAGCGAGCGTGGCCCCCAGCCAACGTGGATGCTCGGGTGAGAGTCCCTGGGCCGTGTGGACCTCGGTGCGGCCCTGGCCGTCATCGAGGCGGAGAGTGCCTTCCACCAGGGCGAACTCCGTCGGAACGCCCGCGAGGGGGCGATCGAAGGACGCCTGGAGGACCATGCCCGCGGTTCCCGGACGCCGCACCCGTTGCACGCTCGTGAGGAAATGGTCTGCCCGCGACCCGTCGACCAAGGTCACGCGCATGAGCGCCCCGGCACTCAGGGCTTCCTGTTCACTGAATTCAGCGTCCGTGGCACGGGTGGCCAGGGCGTTCAGGGGGCGCTCCACGAACTCGAGGGCGCCGCGCAGCGTGTTCCCCCAGGAGCCCTCGTTTCGCGCCCGCACGCGCAACGGCTGCGGGGGAGTCCCGATGTCGAGGGTGGCTCCGGCGATTTCGCCCACCGCTACCCGTGCGGCATTGGCGGTCGCATCCGCGTACTCGTGCACGATGCGCACGACGTAGGCGCGCCGGCCGCCGTTCTCGAAGAACGCGGAAACCGCGTAGGGCAACAAGCCGGGACCTTCAAACCCACCATAGAGACGGCGATATTCGTCGAAACTCTCCACCGCCACGGGCACCGACCGGCGCAGTGTGCGTTCGGACCGCGGGTCCAGCGCCCCATTCCGCGACAGGCGGTCCAGCACCGGTTCCCGGGCGGGACCACGCGGCGCGACTCCGACGAACGCCGCGATGTCCAACCGGACCTCGCGGAGTTCGCGGATGGGCACGCCGGCATCGCGATAGATGCCGGGCGCACCCAGGGGCACTTGGAGCGTGGACGCCATGGAGGAGGGACGGGCGAGCCTGTTTGCCGTTACCGGTACTCGATGCCCTCGTGCACGAGGCTCAGTTCCTCCATCGCCACCTCACCCCCGCCCTTGGCGGCCAGGGTGGGTCCGGTCCATTTCTTCGGCTGTGCGTTACGCAACGACCAGGTCGCCACCGGCTGCCGCGCTTCGTCGAGCAGGGTGATGGTCACCTGGCGTGGATCCGCGGTGCCGTCGCGCACGGTTTTGATCCAGGCGAACAGATCGTCGGAACCGACCAAGCCGCGCTTGAGGGTGATGTCATCCACCTTGTGGGTGTTGGGGACCTTGCGGACCGTGTTGAACTTCTCGTTGCCGTTCCGGTACTCGGAATAGCTGACTTCCATTCCGAGGCCACTGACGTCGGAGAAGCCGCCGATGATGGAGCCTTCCGAGCCGTCGCCCTGGCTGCCGCCGAGGACGACGATGTAGTTGAAAGCTCCGTACGGGTTTTCGCGAAAGGTAGGCATAGGTGTCGCGTGGTTGAGTCAGGGTTGCGCCTCAAACTTTGGAATCGGACGTCCACTGGCCGATGCGGAAGATGACGAACTCCGCCGGTTTCACCGGAGCCACACCGACGAGACAGATGAGGCGCCCGTTATCGAGGTCGTTCTGGGTCATCGTCGTGCGATCGCAGCGGACGAAATAGGCCTCCTCCGGTTTGTCCCCGAGCAGTGCGCCGTCCCGCCACAGCACGAGCAGGAAGTTCTCCACCGTCTGGCGGATGTTGTCCCACAGCCGCCGGTTGTTGGGTTCGAACACGGCCCATTGCGTGCCCTTGTCGACAGAGTGCTCAATGTAGGCGAAGAGGCGGCGGACGTTGACGTACTTCCATTCCGGATCGGAACTGATGGTGCGCGCGCCCCAGACCCGGTTTCCGCGGCCTTCGAGAAAGCGGAGGGCGTTGATACCCTCGGGGTTCAGGACGTCCTGACGGGCCTTGTTGATGTTCACCTCGAACTGGGTGAGGCCTCGCACGATTTCATTGGCAGGCGCCTTGTGCACTCCGCGTTCGATGTCACTGCGCGCATAGATGCCCGTGACGAAGCCGGAGGGCGGAAGCAGGAGCCGGCGAGGGGGAGCCCCCTGGGCAGCGCGTTCCGTGGGATCCAGAATCTCAATCCACGGGTGGTAGAGCGCGGCGTACTTGCTGTCGAAACGACCGCGGAACTCGCGTATCTCGGTCATCGACGAACCCGGCGGCCCGTCCACCACGGCGATGCGATACCGCAACTTCTCGGCGTGGGCGATGAGATGGCCCGCGGCGACCTCGGGGACACTCAACGTGGCGGCGTCGGGGGCGGCGACAATGGCGATGTCGTCGATCTCGCCCAGGGCTTCGAGTCCGGTGGCTTTGCGATCGGGATCGTCGGGGTCCGCTTCCTGCCCGAGGAGATCATCCGCGGAGATCAGGTTGCCGTCGCTGCCCCCGGAGAGGATCTCCGTGGTTCCGGTGACGGCGGTGCCGCGGAGTGCCGGCACGAGCAGGACGGCGGACGCCTCGGCGGCGTCATCCATCTCCAGCCAGACGACGGCATTCTCATCCTCCGGATCATCCTTCTGAAGGATCTTGCCGAGGAACCGCTTGTCCTCCGTGCCGGTCCCCAGGCCGTCGTAGACGTCGACCCGCTCGGCATCGACAGTCACCAACACGCGCAAGGTCACCAACTGCAACACATCCGTCGTCGCCGGGAGCATGGGACGTCCCGCCGCATCCGCGAAGGTCTGCCGACCCTGCGTGTCTACCGAGACCACGAAGAGGGAGTCGGCCGTCGGTACTTCGTTGTTCCGACGCACGCCGTGAACCAGCGAATCGAAACCCAGGGAGGTGGCCGTCGAAGAGGTCCGCACCTGGATCGAGGCGCCGACGTTCTGAGTGTTCGAGACGATCCGCACCGAATTGCCCTCCACGCTGACCGTGGCGTCGCGCAGCACGCTGAGTGCGGCCGCCACTTCCGCGGCGCCCACGGGGGCGCCGAAATTAACGATGTTCCCCTCTCCTGCTTGACCGGGATTGGGAAACAGGGCGCGCAGACTGGCGGCGCTGGTGGGCTCCACCTCGAGGGTGGAGGCGCTGCCGGTGGTGGCCGAGGTGATGGTGATGATGCCGGCGACCTCGGCGACGATGGCCGCGGCGCCAACGCGGGTCGCGATGGCGGCGGCGAGAGCCGCGGCGGTCGCCACATCGGCCGCCGCCAGCGCGATGCTGAACGCCGTGCCGTCGATGGTGAGGTCCAACACGTCGCCGATCTGTGCGCCTCCCGGCGCCAGGACGGAGGTCAGGGTCGCCGCCTGCGCCTGGGTGAAGGTGACGACCTGGTCGGCACCCCGGTCGACCGAGACGACGACCGTTTCCCCGGCGGCCAGAGTGAAGGGGCCGGCCGTCGAGACGGCGGCAGTGCCGGTGTCGTGCACTTCGGTGTCAAAACCGACCGCCACTGCGGACCCTGTGATCGACAGGGTCGAGGTCCGACCCGTGGTGTCGGAGGTGACGCGTACTGCGCCGTCCTCTTCCACGGCGGTGATGCCAGGGACGGTGCCGATCAACGCCACGATTTCCGCGGCGGTGACTTGCTGCGCGTCGTCCACGTTTCCGGTGCCGTCCGTGGGCGGGTTCGCGAACAGCGCGGCCACCGACGGAGACGAACCAGGGAGGAGGACGAAGGTCGACGACAGGCCGGAGATGCGGGACGTGAGGGTGATGATCCCCGCGGCCTCGGTCACGGTCGCCTGGCTGGCCACCCCACGGCCAATGGCCGCCGCGAGCGAGACGGCGGTGGCCACGTCGGCGCCGTCGAAGGTGATGGGCGCCAGCGCCGTTCCGTTGATCTCGATCTCCAGCACTTCGGTCGCCACCAC
>JADLFD010000613.1 GCA_020845805.1 Verrucomicrobiales bacterium
CCTCGCCTTCCGTAGCCGCCGTCGTGCAGACGGCGCTCTCTCCCCCGCTCCCCGCTCGCCCCCTTCGCCAACGCCATTCAGCGCGGACCTACGTCCGCGGCTACTCTCTCGTTCCGTAGCCGCCGTCGTGAGACGGCGCTCGACCGCTCCCGCTCACCCCACTCGCCAACGCCATCCAGCGCGGACTTCACGTCCGCGGCTACTCTCTCGTTCCGTAGCCGCCGTCGTGCAGACGGCGCTCACTCCCCCGCTCCCCACTCGCCCCCTTCGCCACGCAGGTCAGCGCGGACTTCGCGTCCGCGTACAGGTGCTCGCGAGCCACAGACCCACGAAGGTGAGTCCTCCATTGAGCACCAGGAGTTCGTTACCGACCCGGTATCCCCCGGCCCAGGACGGCGTGGATGCCTCCACCAGGCCGCACACGCACGGTGCCAGCACCGCCACCCAGGGCACCGCGCCCCCCGGCACCTGCCGCCGCGTCAGCAGCCCGAAGGCAAACAACCCCAGCAACGGCCCGTACGTATACCCCGCAATCTTCAACACCAGCGCGATCACCGAACTGCTCGCGCGCGCCTGGAACACCAGAATCGCCGCCAGCAACAACCCCGCGAACACGAAGTGGAACAGATGCCGCAGCCGCGTGCGTCGCGCCTCGGTCATGTCCGGGTCCGATTCGGTGCCCAGGATGTCGATGCAGAATGAGGTCGTCAGCGTGGTCAGCACCGAGTCGGCACTCGAAAACGTCGCAGCCGTGAGTCCCAACAAAAACGTCACCGCCGCCGCCCCTCCCAGATGCTGCAATGCCAGCGTGGGAAACAGGTGGTCCGTCCGCGCCGGAATCTCGATGCCCCGTTCCCGCGCGAAAAGGTAGAGCAGCGCGCCCAGCACGAGAAACACGAGATTCACCAGCACCACGATCCAGGAAAACCAGTGGATGTTCCGCTGCGCCTCGCGCAGGGAACGACAGCTCAGGTTCTTCTGCATCATGTTCTGGTCCAGGCCGGTCATGCAGACCGCGATGAACGCGCCACCCACGAACTCCTTCCAGAAATTGTTGGCCGGTGCCCAGTCCCATTCAAACACGCGCGCGCTCCCGCTTGCGCGCACCGCCTCGATCCAACCCCACGGCCCGTAGCCCAGCTCCCGCACGAGGACCACCACCGACAGAAACAAGCCCAGCAGCAGAAACGCCGATTGGAACAGGTCGGTCCAGACCAAGGTCTTGATTCCCCCTCGATAGGTGTAGGCCAGCATCAGGCCGATGATGATGGCCACCGTCACCCCGAACGGCACGCCCCAGGCCTCGAAAACGAACCGCTGCGCCACCCCCGCCGCCAGGTACAATCGCGCCGCCGCACCCAGCAGTCGCGAGGCGAGGAAGAACACCGACCCCGTCTTCTGCGCCGTCACTCCCAGCCGCTTCCCCAGGTAGGTGTAGATGGAGGTCAACTCCATCCGGTAATAGAGCGGCAGGAGCACATGCGCGATCACCAGGTACCCCAACACATAGCCCAGCACGGTCTGGAGATACGTGAACTGGATGTCGCGCACGCGGCCGGGCACGGAGATAAACGTCACCCCCGATAACGAGTCGCCGATCAATCCGAACGCCACGACGTACCAGGGAGAAGCGCGGTTCCCCAGGAAGTAGGCGGCGTTGCCGGCTCGACGCGAGGTCACCCACGCAATCCCCATCAGGATCGCGAAGTACGCACCGACGCACGCGAGGATCAGCGCGGGAGAAAGCATGCGCGCGTAAGGGGACACCCCGGCCGATCAGGCCTGCGCGCGCAGCGCCTCACCCAGGGCCTTCAGATGCCGCGGCACCGCCACGAACGGGTCCTCCGCCGACTCGTATTCCAGCGCCACCCACCCCTGGTAGTTCGCGCGGCGCAGGATCCCCGCCAGGCGACCCAGGTCGGAAGCCTCGGGCTTTCCCTCACGCCGACGCAGTTCCACTTTCACCTGCACATTCACCGAGTAGGGCGCGCAGCGCTCCAGGTCCGCATAAGGATCGTCCGAATGGAAATTGCCGGTATCGAGGTTGATGCCGATCCACGGGTTCTTCACCGCGCGCACAATCTCGAGCAGGTCCGCCGCCTCCGCCACGATGCCGCCGTGGTTTTCGATGCCCAGGAACACTCCTGCGCGGGCGGCCACTTCGCCGCATTCCTCGAGCGCCTCGATGCAGTTGCGCTTGGCCTCGGCCAGGGTTTGACCCTCGAGGTTGCCCGCGAAAACCCGGATGTGCGGAGCTCCCAGCAGCTGCGCTCGGGTGATCCATTCCTTGACCGAGGCGATCTCACGTTCCCGCTTTTCACCCTTCGGCACGGTGAAGGTATTCCCCACCGCCGTCCCGCTCAGGCTGACGCCGCGCAGAAATGCGTGCCGTCGTAGATCGAGGAGATAGTCGTTCGAGGGCGGCGCCGGGAAGTAGTAGCTGGTCACCTCCGCGCCATCGCACCCCTGCGCGGCGCACCAATCGATAAACTCCTTCATCGTCCAGACGCGCGGCCCCACCGGCTGCCCCTTGGCTCCCCCCTGGCCGTCACGAAAGTGCTGACGAAAGGAGTAGGCCGCCAACGCCAACCGCAGCCGCGCGGTGCCTGGACGCGTGATGGGTTCCAAGGCAACGCTCCGCGCGGCGAAACCGAGCAGCGGAGCCGTGGCCAGAAAGCCGCGCCTCGAAAGAGAGGAGGGGTTCATGTGGGAGCGGATCCTGGGTCGGCTCACGCCGCGGTGCCATGCTGAAAAACGGCGGGTCAATGCACGGCAGGCGTGTCACGGAGCCCTGCCTCCGCGAGGGCCCCCGACTTTCGCCGCGGAAACCACTTGCCAAAAAGAGGCCCGCAAAGCTATTCAACCGCGTCCCCGGACTCCGTACCTAGGCAGCGCCCTCCTGCGCCCCGCCCTGAACTCTGTCCGGCCTCGGCGTGACGCGGCCGATCAGCCGCCTCCGAGGTGACTCACGACGTCGGATTTCCTTCCTCGGGGAAGGAAGGCGGGCTTTGGGTTGAAGTACCGTGTGTAACCCAAGGCCCGCCTCTTGTTTTCCAAAAGCCGCGGCCGGCACCCAGTCAGAGTGACCAGGGGCCGGCCGAAGATGAATCCCAGGCGAAGGGGACCGGCCAGGCGCCGGCCGCCCCCTCCTCAAGCGTTGTAGGTGCTGGAGGCCGTCGTCCCGCCGCGCCCGGTCCAGTTGGTGTGGAAGAACTCCCCCCGCGGCTTGTCCACCCGCTCGTAGGTGTGGGCCCCGAAATAATCCCGCTGCGCTTGCAGCAGGTTGGCGGGGAGCACGGCACTGCGATACTGGTCGTAGAAGGCCAATGCCGTGCTGAAGGCCGGCACCGGGATGCCGCGTTTCATGGCCGTCGCCACCACGTTGCGCCACCCCTTTTGACAGCGCTTGATCTCGGCGCGGAAATAATCGTCCAGCAGCAAGTTGCTGAGCTTGGCATTGGTGTCGAACGCCTCCTTGATCTTGCCCAGGAAACGCGAACGGATGATGCACCCGCCGCGCCACATGAGCGCGATGCCCCCGTAGTTCAGTTGCCAGCCCGCCTCCTTCGCCGCCGCGCGCATCAGCATGTAGCCCTGCGCATAGCTCACGATCTTCGACGCGAACAGGGCGTCGCGGATGTCATTGACGAACTGCGCCTTGGCCTCGGGCTTCTTCGCCTGCGGCAACGCCGGACGCGGCCCCTTCAGCTTGCGTGCCGCCTTCACGCGCTCGTCCTTCAGCGCCGACACACAACGCGCGTACACCGCCTCTGCAATCAGTGTGATGGGAATCCCCAGGTCCGCCGAGTTCTGCACCGTCCACTTGCCCGTCCCTTTCTGTCCCGCCGTATCCAGGATCTTCTCCACCAGCGCGGAACCGTCCGCCTCGCGGTACCCGAGAATGTCGCGCGTGATCTCGATCAGGTAGCTCTCGAGGTCGCCCTCGTTCCAGGTCTTGAACACGGCATGCATCTCGTCGGCGCTCATGCCGAGGCCGAGTTTCATGATGTTGTAGGCCTCGCAGATGAGCTGCATGTCGCCGTACTCGATCCCGTTGTGCACCATCTTGACGTAGTGGCCAGCGCCCTGCTCGCCCACCCAGTCGCAACACGGCGTGCCATCCGCCACCTTGGCCGCGATGGCCTGGAAGATGGGTTTCACGTGCGGCCAGGCTGCCGCGCTCCCACCCGGCATGATGCTCGGGCCATGACGCGCCCCTTCCTCACCCCCCGAAACCCCGGTGCCGATGTAGAGCAACCCCTTCGATTCCACGAATTTCACGCGACGGTTGGTGTCCTCGAACAATGAGTTGCCGCCATCGATGATGATATCCCCCGGCTCCAGGTGCGGCAGCAGCAGTTCGATAAACTCGTCCACCGGCTGCCCCGCCTTCACCATCAGCATCACCCGACGCGGCCGCTTCAGCTTGGCCACCATCTCTTCGATCGAGTGCGCACCCACCACCTTGGTGCCCTTCGCCTCCTTGGCGAGGAACTCGTCGACCTTGGCGGTCGTGCGGTTGTAGGCGACCACGGTGAACCCGTGGTCGTTCATGTTGAGGATGAGGTTCTGGCCCATGACGGCCAGGCCAATGACTGCGATGTCGCCTTGCATGGATGAAGATCGGGATGCCGCCCGCCGAAGCGGGCGGCTGGAGAAGGACGCTACCGACCCGCGCCCAGGGTGTCAGAAGTTTTTTGGGCGATGGAGCGTCATCGATCCGGTGTGGTTCCCCACCCGGTACACGGCCTGGAAGGTCGTGTGATCCACCCGGCCGGTCACGGAATAGCCGCCAAATAAGCCGAGATCCGCCCCGCCTTGGAGGATCTGGACCCCCGGGGCCACCGGCGTGAGGACGACGTGCGTGTCGTAGCTCGATTGAAACACGCGCCACCATCCGGCTCGCGTGGACAGGCGATACACATGGTGGCCCACGGGCGTCAGCACGCACTTCAGGGGCCCACCGTGCCCGGGCCGCCCCAGATCCGTCCACCGGCCCTCCCAGGGTCCGGCGACCGCCGGGGCGGCAGGCACGCCGCTGCGCCGCGCCGCCCGGGCATCCGAACGGTAGCTGGAACAACCGACGGCCAGCACCACTGCGGACAAGGAGAGGAGGCTGAGGCCACGACGCAGCCTGGCCGAGACGCGGTTCGTCCGATTCATGCGGCGCAGACTAGCGGAAACCCGGCGGGTCCGCGACCCCATCCATGCCTCCCCTTCTGCCCCCACCGTCATACGGCGCCGCCCTCCGTACTCGTCGTCGTGCAGGCGCCGCTCACTCGCCCGCCCCCTCCGGCAACCCCCTTCGCCAACGCCATTCCGCGCGGACTTCACGTCCGCGGCTACAAGGGAGCCGTCAAGACATGGCGCAGATAGAGGTACATGAGTGGTGCGTTGAACAGCAGGCTATCCAACAAATCGAGCACCCCGCCAATCCCCGGCAGCAGGCGACCCGAATCCTTCACCCCCGCTTCGCGTTTGAACAACGACTCGATCAGGTCGCCAATCACCGCGGCGATCCCCAGCAGCACGCCCAGCACCAACGCATGCCCCAGCTTCATCCCGGCCAGATGCGTGCCCAGGAAATGCACAAACACCACGCTCGCCCCCACCGAGAACGCAATCGCCCCTCCAAATCCTTCCCACGTCTTCCCCGGACTGATCCGCGGAATCATCTTGTGCCGTCCGATAAGCGACCCGGTCAGGTACGCGCCCACGTCGCTGAACTTCGTCACCAGGATGAAATACAACACGTAATAGCGCCCCTCGATCCCGGGGAAGAACACGATCTTCGACAGGAAGTTCAGCAGCCATGGGACATAGAGCAGCCCGAACAGCGTGGTGGAAATGGCCAGGAGCCCGTCGTTCAGGTTCTTGGCCACGAAGCGTCGCAGACACAAGCCCAGCACGAAGACCACGATGACGGTGTTCTCGAAGTCGTTGGCCTTCGCCGGCATTTGCTCGTGCGCATGCGGGATCGCCCCGGTGAAATACAGATAGGTGCTCAACATCAGCGCCAGCCCCGACGCGATGCCCCAGTTGCGGAAACAAACCAGCCCGCGTTTCTCGACCAGGTCGTAGAACTCACGCAGCCCCTGCCACGCCAATCCCATCAGCAGACCGAGGAACACCCAGTTGGTCACCCGATGGTTGGTGGAGAAGATCGCCCAGAGCACCACGCTCCACAGCAGCACCGTGCTGGTGAGCCGGCGCACGAAGATCAGGGCCTTGCTGGGCGGGACGACAGGCGGAGTGGGCGCTTCCACGGGCACGCGGGATGAAGCCCCGCCACCGCCCGCCGGGTGAAGCGAAAACTGCCCACCGCTCGACCCGACCACCGCCCCACCTCGATTTCGTCGTCGCGCCCGGAACCAGGCCGTGGTAGCCACCCTAATCCCCAGCATCAGCACCCCCCTTAACGCCCTCCGCTGCCATGAACCCCTCGAAGCCTGTCCCCTCCCGGTCGCTCCGCGCCCCCCGCGCCCTTCCCGGCGCGGCCTTCACGCTGATCGAGCTGCTGGTGGTCATCGCCATCATCGCGATCCTCGCCTCCATGCTCCTGCCCGCGCTGGCCGCCGCCAAGGAGAAGGGATCCCGCACCTACTGCATCAACAGCAACCGGCAGCTCGGACTGGCCATGCATCTCTACGCGGATGACAACGCCGATCAGATGCCCTGGCCCAACTGGGGTAATGAGGTGGGTCCGGGATGGCTGTACCAGCCCACGGGCGGCCGTGCGCCCGATCCGCTGAAAACCAACGAGTGGAAGTTCATCGAGGCCGGGCTCTACTGGCCCTACCTGCGCGAGCGCAAGGTCTACAACTGCCCTCTGGACCAGACGAATCATGTGTCCTGGAAATCACGCCAGCAGCGGCTCTCGAGCTACATCATGAATGGCGCCGTGTGCTCCTTCAACCGCACCAGCCCGAAGGCCCACAAACTGAGCTCGTTCAATCCCGCCGCCTACGTGCACTGGGAACCCGACATCAAGAATTTCGGCGGTGTGTACGGACCCAACCCCGGCCACGATGCCAGCCAGTTTCCCAACGAACTGGAGGGCGTGGGCCGACGCCATCGGAAAGGGGCGGTGATCACCGGGTTCAGCGGACAGGTCCACTTCATCCGCTACGAAACGTTCCAGCGCGAACAACGGGTCAACAAACCCGGGCTGCTCTGGTGCGCGCCCGATTCGAAGACCGGCGAGTAAGTAGGCGCCGTGCGCCGGCTCCCGCTCGGGGCGGACCACCTGTCGCCGGTTCCTGGGCGCACGGCCGCGCCTTCGCCCCAGGAATTCACGACCGTCGCCCAAAAAGCGAAAACCCGGCGAACAGGGTCCGCCGGGTTTGAAAGGGCCTCGAAAGCGCCGACACCAGCCACTGCGGTGTCGGGTTCGCGCGCGAGGACGGATCAGCTGGGCATCTTCCAGCCCTTGCGATACTCGCGCTTGATGAATTTCTGCGCGGCCTTGTTGTCGGTCACCTTGAGACGCTTGCTGTCCCAACCGATGCGACCGCCCGCCAGCATGGCGACGTTGCCGAGCAGGATCGCCTCGGTCATGTCGGCAGCGAAATCGAAGTTCGAGTAGGCCGCGGGTCCACCCTTGATGGCCGCCACCCATTCTTCCTTCATGCCGACGTCGTCGCGGCCATTGCGCGGCAGCCGCGGGGCCGGGTCCTGCCAGTTCTCGAAATTCTTCTCCGGCAGGAGGACCCATTGGGCGCCGTAATCGTTGGGCGAGTACATCACACCCTTGTTCCCGACCAGCAGCGAGCCGGAGCCGGGAGGCGTCTGGCCGTGGAACAGCTCCTTCGGCGGAAGATTCTTCTCTCCGTTGGGAAGCTTGCCTTCGTACCAGAACAGCTTCACGGCGGGGCGGCTGCCCACGGCGGGGAAGTGGTACACCACCGAGGCCCAACCGGGGTACGTCTCCGGGTTCAACGCTTCGTTCTGCGCCTCGACCAGGGTGGGCGAGGTGAGGTTCAACGCGCGGAACGCGAGATTCGCGGTATGGCACGCCATGTCACCGATCGCGCCGGTGCCGTAGTCCCACCACCCGCGCCAATTGAACGGATGATACGCCTTGTTGTAAGGCCGCATGGGGGCGGTGCCGATGAACTCGTCCCAGTGCACGTTGGCGGGCACGGGCATGACCTCGGTGGGACGCGCCTTGATGGCCGGCGACTGCGGCCAGACCGGGCGGTTGGTCCAGACATGCGCCTCGGTCACCGTCCCGATGACGCCGGCCTGGATGGCCTCGACGCCGCGGCGCAGGCCGTTGGCGGCCGATCCCTGGTTGCCCATCTGGGTCGCGACCTTGTACTTCCGCGCCAGCGTGCGCAGATAGCGCGCTTCCCACACATCATGGGTCAGCGGCTTCTGGACATAGACGTGCATCTTCCGCGTGATCGCATGCGCCGCCGCGATGGCATGCGTGTGATCCGGGGTCGAGATGGTGACCGCGTCGATGTCCTTGCCCATCTTATCGAACATCTGGCGGAAGTCGTTGAACTTCTTCGCGCTCGGCCACTTCTTCAGCTTCTCGTTGATCGAGTTGTCATCGCAATCGCACAGCGCGACGACATCGCCCAGCGTGGAGGCCTGATCGATGTCACTCGACCCCTTGCCACCCACCCCGATGCCCGCAAAGCGCAAGCGCTCGTTGGCGCCCCAGACGCGGCTGGGAAGGAACGTGAAAGAAAAAGCCGTCGCAGCAGAGGCCGTGGCTAGAAAGTCACGCCTGCTGAAGTTTTTGCTCCAGGTCGGTTTCATGAATTCAATGATTGGAGTTCAGGGTCGAGGGCAGCATCCGGCAGCCCACCCCCCGGCTGCAATCGGAAAGCCGCGAAACGCGCCACCTCCCCGATCCCCACCCCACCCCATGTGTCCTTGCTGTTTTTCGCATGCCCGCACACCCCCCGATTCCGCGCATCCCGCGTGCACCACGCCTCCCTCTCGTGGTACCTCCTTCGCCGCGCCACGAGCTCCTCACGTGCCCCACACCCCTCCGACACCCCCGCTTCCGACCGCCTCCCCGCCCGCCGGCGTCCCTCGCGCCGACGCCCTGGAAGGCGTGCTCGCCTTGCCCCGGCCCGTGCTGGCGCTCGCCCCGATGCAGGACGTCACCGACCTGCCCTTCCTCCGGCTGATCGCCGCCCGCGGCAACGCCGACCTCTATTTCACGGAGTACTTCCGCGTTCACGCCTCCGCGCAACTCGAGCGTTACGTCCTCCGGTCGATCACGGAGAACCCCACCGGCCGCCCCATCATCGCCCAACTGATCGGCAACGACCCGCCCTCGCTGGCGCGTGCCGCCCGCGAACTGCAGCGCTACCCGATCGCCGGGGTCGACCTCAACCTCGGCTGCCCCGCCCCCATCGTGTACCGCAAGTGCGCCGGCGGCGGACTGCTCCGTGAACCGGCCCGCATCGACGCCATCCTCGGCGCTCTGCGCGACGCCATTCCCGGACGGTTCACCGTCAAGACCCGCCTCGGCTTCGACGACCCGGGCGCACTCGAACGCCTGGTGCCGATGTTCGAACGCCACGCCATCGACCTCCTCACCCTGCACGGTCGCACCGTGCTGGAGATGTACCGTCCCCATGTCCACCTCGAGCGGATCGGCGCGGTGGTCCGTGCCCTGCGCTGCCCGGTCATTGCCAATGGGGGAGTGGATTCCCCGGACCGCGCACGGCACACGCTCGCGATCACCGGTGCGCGGGGTCTGATGATCGGGCGCGGAGCCATCCGGAATCCTTGGCTCTTCGCCCAGATCCTCGACCACCTGGAAGGCCGCGCGCCCCGTCAACCCACCGGCCACGAGGTGCTGCACTACGTCCGCGAACTCTGGGACACCACCTCCCCCCAGGGCCTGATCCCGCGGCTGCAGGTGCAGAAGATGAAGAAATATCTCACCTTCATCGCCGAGGGCGCCGAGCCTTCCGGACGCTTTCTGCATGACGTGCGCCGCGTGACGTCCGAGGAGGAGCTGTTCCAGGTGTGCCGAACCTGGCTGGAGCACGACCGACCGCTGGCCCTGAACGCCGCGCCGGCTCTGGCCCCCTCCGGACCCGATCCCCGCGACCCGCCACCGACTTCCCCGTGAATGAGGTTCCAGGGTGAGAGGAGGAGGAGAGGCGTGACCGAGGCTGGAACCGGGCTCGGTTTCCGACTAGAACCCCGGGCGTGGAGTGGCCGGTCCTCGTTGCGTCCTTCGTCCTGCTCGCCTTAGGCGGGCTGGCGTTCCTGTGCTCGGCCGCCGAAACCGCCTTGTTCTCGCTCGGCCGCTGGCAATCCCGACGTATGAACGAACGCGGCGGCACCTCTGCCATGGCGGCACGCCTGCTGGAGCACCCGGAGGAAGTGCTCGCCGCGCTGTCGCTGGTCAACACGGTGGCCAACGGGATGGTCGTCGTGACCTGCCTGCTGTTGGCCAAGATCCTGGCCTTGAATCTCTGGGTCATGCTCGCCGCGGCATTCCTCGGGGTCCTCATCCTCGGCGAACTTCTCCCCAAGACGCTGGCGGTGCGCGCGCCGGAGGAATGGTCCGCTCGGGTGGCCCCCGCGGTGGCCTTGCTGCAGTGGATCACGCGGCCCGTGCGCCGCGTGGCCCAGCGGATCCTGGAAACCACGCTGGGCTGGGTCCTGCCCGCCTCCGCCCAACCGCTGCCCATCACGGACGATGAGTACCGCGAGCTGCTGGAGATGGGCGTGCAGCAAGGTGCGCTCGGCCGCTCGGAGAAGGAGATCATCGCGGAGCTCATCACCCTCGACCGCAAGCATGCGCGCGATGTGATGCGCCCGCGCGCCACCCTGGCGGCGGTGTCGGACGACCTGTCGCCCGACGAGCTGGCCGCCGAGGCGCGGCGCATCCGGCAGCGCCGCATCCCGGTGTACGACGAGACTCCGGACACCATCGTCGGGGTGCTCAACGCGCAGCAGTTCCTGCTCGATCCGCATCATCGCCTCGAAGACTCGCTCGAGTTCCCGTCCTTCGTCCCGGAGACCATCAACCTGCTGCAGCTCTTCCAGGCCCTGCAACGCCAGCGGCGCAGCCTCGCGCTCGTGCTCGACGAGTTCGGGGCCGTCGCCGGCATCGTGCGCATGGAGGACATCCTGGGCGAGGTGCTGGGTGAGATGAGCGCGGACCCCACCGCCCGCGCCCTCATCTTCGAACGCCGCGGCGTGGGCAAGTGGCGCGCCAGCGGATCCATGCGCCTCGATGATTTTCGTCGTGAATTCCCCTCGCTGCCCGAGGTTCCCGGCGTGGAAACCCTGGGCGGTCTCCTGATGGCCCAACTCGATATCGTACCTCCGCGCGGCGCCACCGCGGTGGTCCACGGACTCCGCCTCACCGCGGAAGTGGTCGACGAACGACGCGTGCACGAGGTGCTGGTGGAAAGGGTCTCCGGACGATGACCAACAGCCCGTGGATCCTCATCCCCGCCGTGGCGGCGTTGGCGGTCGCCTTCCTGCTCTCCGGCATGGAAGCCGGCGTGCTCGCGCTCTCGCGCTTCCGTATCCGTCGCATGGCTCGCGCCGGGGACCGCCGCGCCGCGCGCCTCCAGGACTACCTCGAACACCCCGAGTCCTTTCTCTGGACCATTCTGGTCGGGAACACCCTGGCCACCCTCACCACGGTCGCCGCCGTCACGCTGCATCTCGCCGACTGGTTCGAGTCCCGACCGTTGGTGCTCATGGCGTTGATCATCGGGCTCCTGCTCTTCCTGCATGTCTTCGCCGACCTGCTGCCCAAGCTGCTGTTCCGCCGGTTCCCCAATCGCCTCTGCCTGATCGGCGTCGCACCCTTCCGCGTCCTGCGCGCCGCCCTGGACCCCCTCGTGAGCCTCACCGAATGGGTGTCGCGTCGGCTGTTGCGACTGACCCGCGGCCAGGCCTTCACCGGCCGCCTCTTCGGCAGCCGCGCCGAGTTCCGCCACGCCATCGAGGAATCCGCCCAGTCCCTCTCCCGCGAGGAGCTGGCCATGATCAACCGCATTCTCGACCTCCAGAACCTGCGGGTGCGCGATGTGATGACCCCCATGGAACGCGCCGTCAGCTTTGATGCCGACGCCACCCTGGACCACTTCCTCGCCCGCATGCGCGAGCGCTCCGTCTCCTATGTCCCGGTCTGGAACATGCGCGCCACACCCCGCCGCGTCCTGGGCGTGGTGTCCCTCAACGCCATCCTGCTCGGCGAGCCTCCGGACCTCACGCGCCCGCTGTCGGGTCTGGTGCAGCCCGCCCTGTTCGTGGACGACACCACACGGTTGGAGGACGCCCTGAGGCTCATGCAGCGCGGTCGCCAGCGCCTCGCCGTGGTGCTCAACCCCAAGCGCGTCGAAATCGGCGTGGTCACCCTCAACGACATCCTCACCGCCATGTTCGGCGAAGTGCGCGTCTAGCGACCGGCGACCTGCGATGAACTGGCACGATCTCACGCTGCTGGCCGGGAAGTTTGTCGCCGCGATTCTCATCGTGGCCACCAACGCGTTCTTCGTGGCCGCCGAATTCGCGTTGGTCCGCGTCCGCGACACGCAACTCCAACCGCTCGCCCTGCGCGGCAGCCGCCGCGCCGCGCTCGCGCGCCACATCCTCAGCCACATCGACTCCTACCTCAGCACTTCGCAGCTGGGGATCACCCTTTGCGGACTGGGCATGGGCGCCCTGGTGGAACCGCTCTTCAGCGAGCTGCTGGAACCCGTCTTCCAAGCCTCGGGCATCGCCTCCGCCGAAGTGCGCCAGACGATGTCCTTCGTGGTGGGCTTCGTGGTCAACGCCTTCCTGCTCATCGCCATCGGCGAGCTCGCGCCCAAGTCCATTGCGCTGCGCCGCACCGTGCCCATCACTCTCGCCGTCGCGCATCCGCTCTGGCTGCTCTACTGGGCGTTCTTCCCCTTCATCTGGGTGCTCAACGGCACGGCGCAGTGGTTCCTCGCGCGCCTCGGATTCGGACCCGCCAGCGAGGCCGACTCCGCGCATTCGGACGAGGAATTGCGCCTAATGATCGTCACCTCCCAACGCCATGGCTCAGGCACCACGCTCGGGCGCGATATCGTCCTCAACGCGCTCGACCTCCGCGGCCGACAAGTCCGCGAAGTCATGCAGCCGCGTCCGGAGATCGTCATCCTGAACATGCAGGAGCCCATCCAGGAATGCCTCAAACTCGCCGAGGAGACGCGCTACTCGCGTTTCCCGCTGTGCGAGGAGGGCGACCTCGACCGCGCCGTGGGCGTGGTGCACATCAAGGACCTCTACGCGCAGCGGGATCGGGCGCGCTCCGGCGCCGACCTGCGCCCCTTCGCGCGCACCATCATCTACGTGCCGGAAACCGCGCGCATCGAGCGCGTCCTCCAGTTCCTGCAGGAACGCCGACTCCACCTGGCCCTCGTGGTCGATGAGTACGGCGGCACGGTCGGCCTGGTGACCCTGGAGAACATCCTCGAAGAACTGGTCGGCCAGATTCAGGACGAATTCGACCAGGAGAAACCGCTGCTCTCCCAACTCGACGACCACACCTGGGAACTCGCCGGCAACCTGCCACTCCACGACCTCGGCCAACTGGTGGGGGAAACCCTCCAGCAACCCGGCGTGAGCTCCGCCAGCGGCTGGGTCACCCAACGTCTCGGTGGTTTCCCGCGCGAAGGCGACATCGTCCCCCTCCGCGCGTTCACGCTGCGCGTGGAGGAAACCCACGGCGCGCGGGTGACCCGTCTTCGTCTCACGCGACAAACCTCCGCTCACCGTCCCGACGACGGCACCACCCACGCCTGAGTGGACCGTTCCACGCCGTCCCGGCCGCGTCTCGTTCCCCCGTCCAAACCCATGATCCGACTCGTCCTGTTCGACATCGACGGCACGCTCATCGCCTCCGGAGGCGCCGGCGTCCGCGCCTTCGCCGCCGCCGCGGAACACGCCTTTGCCCTCCCCGGCGCCACGCGGCAGATGACCTTCGCCGGTCGCACCGATGTCTCCCTCGTGCGCGAGCTTTTCCTCAGCCAGGGCATCGAGCCGTCGGCCCAAAACATCACGCTCTTCCTCACCACCTACCTGCACTGGCTCGAACGCTACCTGCACGAACTGCCCGGCCGCGTGCTGCCAGGCGTCAGCGAGGCGCTCGCCACGATCCGCGCCCTCCCGGAACCGCCGGTGATCTCGCTCCTCACCGGCAATGTGCGGCGCGGCGCCGAGCTCAAGCTGCGACGCTACGGATTGTGGGAGGAATTCGTCCTCGGCGCCTTCGCCGACGATCACGAAGACCGCAACCAGATCGCCGCCATCGCGCACCAGCGCGGCGCCGAACATCTCGGACGCCCGCTGGCGGGATCCGAGATCCTCGTCATCGGGGACACGCCCCATGACATCACCTGCGCCCGCCACATCGGGGCACCCTGCCTGGCCGTCGCCACCGGCGGGTTCACCGTCGACCAACTCCGCGCGCACGACCCCGCCTGGGCGGTGGAGAATCTCCACCAGATCGACCTGCCCACGGTTTGTCGCGGCTGAAACTCCCCCTGGGCACGATCTACCGCGCGGCGCCATCGGCGCCACCCAGCGCAGCGCCACACGTGGTGGATGGATGGGCTCCCGGTTCCTTCCGCCGGATCGGATCAGGAGGCCAGGCGCACCCCGTCGGGTGCGGCTTCCAAGGCGCGGCGCAACGCCCCCAGCGGCAGGCCCACCACGTTGGTCAGCGACCCCTGGATGGCTTCAATCAGTTCCTCGCCCCGCTCCTGCACCGCGTACGCCCCCGCCTTGTCCAGGGTGCGCACCGCGCGCACGTACGCCGCGATCTGCGCCTTGGTCAGGGGATGGAACGTGACCCGCGTGATCTCCGCGAAACTCACCCGGTAATGCGCCTTCGCGCACACCAGCGACACGCCGGTAATCACCTCGTGCGTGCGCCCCGCCAGGCGCGTCAGAAACGACGCCGCCTCGCGCAGATCGCGCGGTTTGCCGAAGACCGCATTTCCCAGCGCAACCTCGGTGTCCGCACCGATCACCAGCGCCTCCGGAAAGCGTTGCGCCACCGCCCTGGCCTTCGCTCCCGCGTTGGCCAGGCAGTTCTCGCGCGGCGTCAGATGACCGGACGCCGATTCCGCGGCGGCGCTGACCTCGATGCGAAAAGGCAACCCCAGCCGTTGCAGGAGAAACTGTCGCCGCGGCGATGCCGAGGCCAGAATCAACGATCGAGTCCATCGCTTCATATCACGTCCTCCCCGCGGCCGAGCGACCGCTCCAATCCCGAAAGCACCGCCGCAAAACGCGCCTCCTCCAGCACCGGAACCGCCGCCGACTCGTCGACCTCGGCTTCGAGTTCCACCCAGGATTTGCACCCGTCATAGGCCGAACTCCAGGGCCGCCGAATCGCCTCGGGCAAACGATGGACGCGCACCGCGAGAGCGTGCACGCCTCCGGGTTCACCCCAGGAAAACCGACGGCGAACCACCTCGTCACGCCAGATGTGGAATCCGTGGAGTGAGGCCACCGCGGCTTCGGAATCCAACCGCCAGCGACGCACGACTTCGCCCCAGCAGGTCAGCGTCAACGTCGCCGGGTCCTCCACCTGGGACGCCGCTGCCGGCCACAGGGATTGGGCGGCTTCAGTGACCGACTCGCGCTGTTGATGAAAGCGCGTGGGGACAAACCAGAAGCGCCGATGCACCGGCGCGAATCCTGCCGGGCCTTCGTGAATGCCCCCCTTCCTCAGAAGGAGCGCCTGCTCCCCCCGACGCAACGCCTCCACCACCACCGCCCATTCCTTGAATCCCGTGCGCATCGTCTGGCTCCTTTCCGAATCGCCGGCCCTTCGGGACGGCAGCCCGGGCGCCACCCGGCCGAGACCGGCCGCTTACCGGCCCGCATTGCCCGCCGCGGAACGAAGGCGATCCAACGCCTCACCCCACCGCTCCGCGTCACGCTTGCGGTCCAGCGCCTGGGCCATGGACTGCAGGCGTTCGTACAACAGGGCCGCGTCCGGCGGCGGCTTGGCCGAGGTCGCCACCTCGCCGAACAACTCATACGCTTCTTCCAGCTTTCCCGCCGCCTGAAAATCTTCGGCGGCATGCCACAGTAGCCGGATGCGTTGCTGCGGACTCACCTTCCACGCCGTGGCCCGCCGATAAGTCTCCGCCGCCGCCGCATGATCCCCGGCTTCGCGCTGCCAGTCCCCCAGCTTCTCCTGCAGGACGGGCGAGAACTTGAGCCGCGGCTCTTTGCCCAGATCTGCCATCACCGCGGCCAGATCGCCGGTCGCCTCACGCTTGCGGTTGTAAAGCATCACCAACGCCCAGTCGATGCGCCCCTGCCCCGCCGAGGACAGGGACTTCGCCCGCTCCAGCATCGACGCGCCGAACGGTCGGTACAACGGATCGCCCACCACCGTGAGCTGCCAGGACAACATCCGCTGCGAGGCCAGCGCCGCTTCACCCCAGGTGAACCCCGAGAACATCAGACGCGCATAACACAGCCCGACGTCCGGCGTCCCGTCCAGGTACGGCTCCGCCACCGTCCCCATGGTCGCCGTCACCCCGCGCGCAATCAGCGGTCCCACCCACCCGCGGTCCGCCGACCTCAGCGTCGGCGCACTGAAGGAATGCAGGTGGTACGCCACCGCGCCGGGCATGAACTCGAGTTTCGCCGGGAGGAACGGTCCGGACACATTCGCGTCGTACCACCCTGCGTAAAAGGCCACGTGGCTCAGTGGAAAGCCGGCCGCCAGGGTCTCCGGCCGGCGGTCGAGATAGGTGTCGAACCCGTAGCGCGAAACGGCTTTCCAGGCGTTGGAGATCCACTGGTCCCCCGGTTGGTAGGGCCCATCCGCGATGGATCGGATGTCGAAGTACCCGCGGCCGAGCAGGCCCTGTTGTTCCGCATCAAGGGCCTTGTCGACCAACCCGCGGGCCAGCTCCGGGGTGGGTCCGTCCAGGCGACCCACCACGAACACGCCGTTGGCCGGGTGCATGTCCGCGGCGTTGGTGCTGCCCATCCACGGGTTCACCATCGGACCGATGATCGGATGTCCCGCCAACAGGAAGGGCAGTGCGGTGAGCTCGGCGTCCACCGCGGCTTCGTTCCGGCGCAATTGCTCCGGAATCACGGCCGCCTCCGGCTCGCGCCGACCCGCATCCTCCGCGACGCGCAGCGGCACGCCATAGCACACCACCAGGGTCCGGACCTTGGCACTGCGAAGCACCTCGACCACGCGTCCCGGCGCGGTTTCGGTCGCCGGCCGCACCTCGTCGCGCAGGTCGATCAGACCCCGCCGTTTCAACTCGACGACCAACGGACCCTCGAGTCGCGCAGTGAAGTTGGACCGCGAAATCACCTCGGTCTCAGGCAGGGACAGCCCGATGCGACGCTCCTCCGGAATGTTCCGGCGCTCGGCGTAATACTCCGCCACCGACCGCGAGTCCTTCATCTCCGAGTTGTAGAGAACCACCACGGAGTCCGTTCGGCTGACGGCGCCGTCCGCCGCCGCAGCGCACGCGGCGAAGGCCAGCCAGCCACTCACGCCGGCGGCGGCGATCCAGGCCCAACCGCGACGCCGCCCGGGCGCCCATGCGTGTCTTCCCTCTCCGGAAACCTGGCGTTTCATGGCGTGAACTCGATCTTCAAACCGTCGTAGGCGAAGTGCACGCCCAGCGGCAGCTCGGCGTCGTCGCGGTCATGGTCATAATCGTCAGTCAAATGCGTCAGCCAGGTCCGGTCCGCGCCGATGCGCCGCGCCGCGGTCAGGGCTTCGTCCAGACACATGTGCGTCGGGTGCGGCGAGCGCCTTAACGCATCGACCACCGCCACCTGCACGCCGCGCACCAACTCCAGCGCGGGCGCGGGGATGCCACTGCAATCGCTGAGATACGCCAACCGCCGCACTCCGTCATGCTCGAAGAGCAGCCCCGTGGTGACCGTGCGCCCATGCGGCAGATCCAGCGGCGTCACGCGCAGATCGCCCACCTCGAACGGGCCGGTGATCTCGCGCGGCTCAGGGTCAAAATACCCGAGCGGCGGATTCCCCTGAAACGCGTAGGAGAAGATGCGCTTCACGGTGTCGAGCGTCTGCGCCCGCGCGTAGATCGGGATCTTCCCCTTCAGCAGCACGCAAAACCGGCGCAGATCATCCATGCCCATGATGTGATCCGCGTGCGCGTGCGTCACGATCACGGCATCGAGCCAGCGCACGCGTTCCCGCAGCATCTGCTGCCGGAAATCGGGACCGGTATCCACGATCACCTGGACCTTGGGCGTGGAAACCAGGATCGAGGATCGGGTCCGGTGGTTGCGCGGGTTGTCGAGGAAAGCCGCCGGATACTCGTTCGCGATCACGGGCACCCCCACCGAGGTGCCCGAGCCGAGGATCGTGACCGAAAACGACATGGCCGAACGATGCCACCGCCGCGACGGGCGGTCCAAGAACCAACCTCGATTTGAACTTCCCCACCACCCCCGCCTGCGCATGATCTCGCCGCCGCTGAAACCATGCTCACCCACCTGCGCATCCGAAACCTCGCGCTGGCAGTGGACCTTTCCATCGAGTTCCAGCCCGGCTTCAACGCCGTCACCGGCGAAACCGGCGCCGGAAAGTCCATGATCATCGGCGCGCTCAACCTGCTGCTCGGCGCCCGCGCCGACCGCACCCTCATCCGCGCCGGAGCCGACGCCTGCTCGGTCGAGGCGGTCCTCGACATCCGCCAGGTGCGCGCGCCGCTCGCGGAGTTCCTCGCCGAACACGGCCTCGAGCCCGCGGAAGCCGGTCAGCTGCTCCTGAAGCGAACCCTCTCCGCCACTGGCGCCAACCGCCAGTTCATCAACGGTTCCCCCGCCCCGCTGCAGACCCTCGCCGAACTCGGTGAATGGCTGGTCGACCTCCACGGCCCCCACGATCATCAGTCGCTGTTCCATCCCGCGCGCCAACTCGCCCTGCTCGACGCGCAAGCCGGTCTCGACGAACTCCGCTCCCAGTACGCCGAGGTCTTTCTGCGCCGGGTCGACACCGCCGCGCGCAAAGCCGCGCTCATCGTGGATGAGGCCACCTACGCGCGTCAGCTCGACCTGCTGCGGCACCAGGCCCGCGAGATCGAAGGTGCAGGGTTTCAACCCGGGGACGACGAACACCTGGAAACCGAACACCGCCGTGTGCAGAACGCCGCGCGACTCCTCGAACTCGCGCAAGGCACGGCCGCGCTCCTCCACGACGACGACGATGCCGTGATCCCACGCGCGCGTCAGGCGGGGCGCCTGCTCCAGGACCTCGTGCGGCTCGATCCCTCCGCCGAGGATCTCGCCACCACCCACGCCTCCGTCCTGGAACTGCTCCAGGATCTGCACCACCGGCTCAGCACCTACACCGACCGTCTCGAGGTCGATCCCGCGCGGCTCCAGGAGCTCGACGAACGCCTCAACCTCCTCCATTCGCTGCGTCGCAAATACGGCGCCACCGTCGAGGTCATCCTCGAGTTCGGCGTCCAGGCACGTGCACAACTGGAACAACTCGAAGGCCGCGACGCCGAGGTGGCGCGTTTGAACGCGGAACTGGAGCAACTCGACGCCGAGATCGCACGCCGGGGCGCCGCGCTCACCGCAGCGCGCCGCAAGGCCATCCCACGACTGGCCAAGGCGGTTTCGGCGCAACTCAAGGACCTGGGGTTCCGCCAGAGCGAATTCGGCGTCGCCCTCCAGCCCGCCCCCGCGCCGCAACGCACCGGATGCGACGTCATCGAGTTCCAGTTCGCGCCCAATCCCGGCGAGCCCGCGCGGCCGCTGCGGGCCATCGCCTCCTCCGGCGAACTCGCGCGGGTGATGCTCGGTCTCAAGACCGTGCTCGCCGCCCAGGACGACATCCCGGTGGTGGTGTTCGACGAGGTCGACGCCAATATCGGCGGGGAAACGGCTCACGCGGTGGGGGCCAAGATGCGCGACATCGGCCGCCGCCGGCAGGTGATCTGCATCACGCACCTCGCTCCCGTGGCCGCCGCCGGCGATGCCCACTTCGTGGTCAGCAAAGCCACGCAGGACGGTCGCACGCTGTCCCGCTTCGAGCCGGTGACCGACACTGCCCGGGCCGAAGAACTCAGCCGCATGCTCGGTGGCGGGGCGGCGGCGTTGCAGCACGCCCAAGCCCTGCTCGCAGCCAGCCGCACGCCCTGATCATGACGCCGGGCCCGCCCTCCCCGCCCGCCCCGCCCTCCGGCGATCCAGCCAGCGATTTCGACCTCGTGCCGCTTCGCCAGGGCCGGATCGGCATCCGATCCCGGCGCTACCAGGAGGTCTGCCACCCGGGCGTCGGGCCCGCCGAGGAGGCCGAGCAACTCTACGTCTCCGGACTCGACCTCCCACGCCGCTGGCGCGAAGGCGCCGAGGAGTTCGTGGTCTGGGACGTCGGCCTCGGCGGTGGCGCCAACGCGGTCGCCGTCCTCGCCGCCGCGCGACGAACAGAAGTTCGCCTCCGCCTCCTGAGCTTCGATCATTCTCTCGACCCCCTCGCCTTCGCCTTCCAGCACCGCGAGGCGCTCGGGTATTTCCAGGACCTCGACCCCCTCGTCGCCCGGTTCCTGGGCGAAGGCGCCGCCACCCTCGACATGAATCCCGGACGGCTACGCTGGGACTTTGTCGCCGGGGACTTCGCGGCCGCCTTGACCCACCCCAACGCCTCGCCGGCCGCGCTCCCCGCACCCCAGGCCATTCTGTTTGATCCGCATTCACCCCGAGTGAATCCGGAGATGTGGACGCTCCCGCTGTTTACCGCCTTGCGCGCGCGGGTGGCTCCCGCACTCCCGTGCACGCTGGCCACCTACTCGCGCAGCACCTCCGTGCGCGTCGCGCTGTTGCTCGCCGGATGGTGGGTGGGAACAGGGTCTGGCACGGGGACCAAGGAGGAGACCACCGTGGCCGCCACGGACTCCTCGCTTTTGCGTCACCCTCTCGAGGCCTCCTGGCTGGGGCGTGCGCGCCGCTCGGGAGCGGCGGAACCCTGGGTGACGCCGCCCCACCACGCGCAGCCCCTGAGCGAGCGTTCGTGGGAGGCGTTGCAACGGCATCCGCAGTTCGCGACCTAGTCCTTCATGGGTAGAGTCCGCTCCCGCTCACCTCATTCCCCAACGCCATTCGGCGCGGACTTCACGTCCGCGGCTACTTCTTCGTCCCGTAGCCGCCGTCGTGCAGA